>JACQUH010000066.1 GCA_016210375.1 Chloroflexota bacterium | reverse complement strand
ACCGTAGGCCAACCAAGGCCGTCTACGTGGGCAACGTGAAGGTGGGTGGCGATGCCCCCATCACGGTCCAGTCCATGACCAAGACCGACACCCGGGACGTGAAGGCCACGGTGGAGCAGATCAAGGGGCTGGAGGAGGCGGGCTGCGAGATCATCCGCTGCGCCGTGCCCGACACGGCGGCGGCCCAGGCCCTGGCCGAGATCAGACGCCGCATCCACATCCCCCTGGTGGCCGACATCCACTTCCACTACCAGCTAGCCCTGGAGTCCATCAAGGGCGGCGTGGACTGCCTGCGCCTGAACCCCGGCAACATCCGCGACCCGGAGCGCGTCCGGCAGGTGGTGGCCGCCGCCAGGGAGCGGGGCATCCCCATCCGCATCGGCGTCAACTTCGGCAGCCTGCCGCCCGTGGGCAGCATCGGCAAGACCCGCGCCCTCCATCGCCTGGCCGATGGCGTCAACCTCCTGCCCAAAGCCGGCCAGTCCTCGGAGGGCCAGTACTCCGCCGTGGACCACATGGTGGATACCGCCCTGTGGGAGATCGGCATCCTGGAGGCCCTGGACTTTGACCTCATCAAGATCTCCCTGAAGGCCTTTGACGTGCAGACCACCGTGGAGGCGTACCGCCGCCTGGCGGAGCTGGCGCCCTACCCCCTCCACCTGGGCATCACCGAGGCCGGCACCGCCCGCTCCGGCAGCATCCGCAGCGCCATCGGCCTGGGCATCCTGCTGTACGAGGGCATCGGCGACACCATCCGTGTCTCCCTCTCCGATGACCCACGGGAAGAGGTCGTTACCGGCTACGAGATCCTGAAGTCCCTGAACCTGCGGCAGAAGGGGACGGTGCTGGTGGCCTGCCCCTCTTGCGGGCGCGCCGACGTGGACGTTATCAAGCTCGCCAACACCGTAGACCAGCTCCTCCAGGGCGTTGACAAGCCCATCAAGGTGGCGGTCATGGGGTGCGAGGTCAACGGCCCCGGCGAGGCCAAAGACGCCGACGTGGGCATCGCCGCTGGGGCAGGCCGCGCCATCATCTTCCGCAAAGGCCAGAAGGTGCGCGTCGTCCAGGAGGCCGATATGCTCACCGCCCTCATGGAAGAGGTGCGGAAGGTCTAGGGTATGGGAACGTTTCGGACGCCTATTGAGATTGGCGACCCTACAGGCAGCCGCTGGACAGCGCTGGATGTGCTGGTGGACACGGGGGCCAGCCACACCGTCGTGCCCGCGGCAATCTTGGAGCAGCTAGGCGTCCGCCCTCATGCCCGGGCCACGTTCAGGCTGGCTGATGGAAGGCGAGTGGAACGTGAGATGGGACGCACATGGGTAAGGGTAGACGGGCGCGAAGAGATAACCCAGGTGGTCTTTGACGAGGAGAGGACCGACGGGCTTTTGGGCGTCGTCACCTTGGAGGAAATGCGGTTGGGCATTGATCCGATGTCACGGCGGTTTGTGCCCGTGGAAGGACTGATGATGAGGCTCACAAGAGCCCAAGAGGCGTAGCAGCATGGGAACGTTCCGTATTACGGCCCAGATTGGAAGCGTTGCCAGCAACCGTTTCCAGCAGGTGGAACTGCTGGTGGACACGGGCGCCAGCTACACCCAGGTCCCCGCAGCACTATTGCAGGACCTTGGAGTAAGGCCCCTAACTCGCCGGCGTTTTGGTCTTGCCGATGGACGCCACGTGACGCTTGATGTAGGAGAGGCGCGCATACGGCTTAACGGCGATAAGGCGACTACCGTTGTCGTTTTCGGACCGGAAGGCGCAGGAACAGTTTTGGGAGCGGTGACTCTGGAGGAGCTCGGCCTCGCCGTTGACCCTCTGAACCAGCGTCTTGTGCCAGTGGAAGGCTTGCTTATGTCTAACACGGGTCTCTCTACCGGCGTCTGAAGGCGGGAGTTTGAAGCCACCACCCTTCAGGGCGACTACAGGTCAAGTCATGCCCGCCGCCACGATCACCGTTGACGACGACATCCTCCTGCGCCGGCCCTCCTTGGCCAGGGCCGAGGACATCTACGCCCTGGTGGACTCCAACCGCGAGCACCTCCGACGCTGGCTTCCCTGGGTAGACGCCATGCGCTCCGCAAGGGACGAGCGGGAGTGGCTGAAGGGCGAGCTTGACCCGGGGAACCGCTGGTCATACGCGATGATGGTGCTGCACAGGGACGAGCTGGTGGGCATGATTGGCATCATGGGGCTGGCCTCTCCTTCCAGGGCCGGTGAGATCGGCTACTGGCTGGCCGAGGACGCCCAGGGCCGGGGCATCATCACCCGCTCCTGCTCGGCCAGCCTGGACTACCTTTTCGGCGTGGAGGGTATGAACCGGATACAGATACGGGCCGCCACAGGCAACACCAGGAGCCTCGCCATCCCGGAACGCCTGGGCTTCGCCTTTGAGGGCGTCCAGCGCCAGGCCGAGCTGGTCAACGGCCAGTTCCTGGACCTGGCCATGTACAGCATGTTGAAGGAGGAGTGGAAGACTCCTGGGAAAGCCACGCCCCTTGTTCCCCAGTAGGAGAGGAGAGGGACAGGGAAAGTGAGCTCCTTGTGCCCTTGGTGAGGACGCCATCTTGCTATAGGATACTGGTAACCATAGCTTGAGGACGGAGCCTTTGGACTTCGGATTCAACCCACGGCAGGAGCGGTTCCGCCAGGAGGTGCGTGACTTCCTGGCCAGGGAGCTGACGCCGGAGTTTCGGGACGCCCGGTACGAGGTTGCCGGCGTTGGCGTCTCCCGCGAGTTCTCCCGCAAGCTGGGCCAAAAGGGGTGGATCGGCCTGGCGTGGCCCAGGGAGCACGGTGGCCAGGGCATGGGCTATCTGGACTACCTCATCTACCGGGAGGAGATGGTGATGGCCGGCGCGCCCATCGCCTACCACCTGACGGCGGAGAACCAGATGGCCCCCAGCATCCTTGCGGTGGGCAGCTCGGAGCAAGTCCGCGCCTTCATCCCTCGCATCGCCAGTGGAGAGCTGAGCATCTGCATCGGGTACAGCGAGCCTGGCGCTGGCTCCGACCTCGCCTCCCTGGAGACCCGCGCCCTCCGCGACGGCGACGACTATGTCATCAACGGGGCCAAGACCTGGAACAGCGGGGCGCGGCACTCGCAGTATGTGTGGCTGGCCGCGCGGACAACCCCCGATGTTCCCAGGCACCGGGGTATCTCCGTCTTCTTGGTGGACATGGCCCTGCCCGGCGTGGACGTGAAGCCCATCGTCAACATGGCGGGCCTGGACGGTTTTGCCACCATCACCTTTGAAAATGTGCGGGTACCCGAGAGCGCTCTGGTGGGCGAGGTGGACCAGGGATGGTACGTGGTGGCCCAGAACCTGGACTACGAGCGCTCTGGCATTGAACGGGTGGCCAGCAACTACCCGGTGCTGCGGGACTTCGTCCGCTTCATCAAAGACGCCAGGCTAAACGGCAGCAGCATCGCTTCCCGGCCAGAGGTGAAGCACCGGGTGGCCCAGATGTTCATTGATCTGGAGGTGGGTCGCCTGCTGGCCTACAAGGTCGCCTGGATGCAGAGCCAGGGGCAGGCGCCGAACAGGGAGGCCTCGGCGTCCAAGCTCTTCGGGGCGGAGACGACGCAGCGCAACGCCCGGGCCATGCTGGAGATCATGGGGCTATACGGGCAGCTCGCGGAGGGCTCGCCTTACGCGCCGCTGCAAGGGCGGCTGCTGCGGGCGTGGTACGGCGGCATCTCTGCCACCATCGCCGCGGGCACCTCGGAGGTCCAGCGGAACATCATCGCCCAGCGCGGCTTGGGGCTGCCGCGGGGGTGAGGTACGTGGGCGAGGAGGCTGGTTTGCGGGAACGAGCACATCACGCCTTGTCCAGGTGTCATGCTAGAAGCAAGGGATCAACTATGCCTAAGGACGTTCTCAGAGTGACGGATGGCCACCGCTCCGAAGGTAAGCGTCTAGCTTTTGATAAGCACGCCTGTTCCGCACTTCCTCTACTTTGGCAACACTCACGGTTCTAACCTTATGGCAAGTATTGAAATCGCCCCAATCAAGCCTAAGCTTTTGGGCCTCGCTATATCTCTGAAGCATCCCTGTGTGAAAAGTGGCTACGTATTTCTCCACATCAGGCAAGAATATTACCACCTTGTCACGTAGTTCCTCATATGGGGCCAGGACTTGAAGTTCACGGTACACGCCCCCTTGCCGGTCAGGAGTCGCTAGAACAAGTGCAATAACGATATCCGCAGTTTGCGCATGCACCAACTCGACGTCGCCTGCCTCTAGCCCACGAGTTCCCGTTTCGCGAATGATGTCTTCACTCGTATAGACTTCGTCCTGTTGGTTGTTCTCGGTCAATGCCTCCACAAGAAGACGACGTTTCTCCCACCACTCTTTCTGCGAGGTCTCACCAGGGCCCCACACCAGTACTCTCACCCTTTCCTTGAGGCTGTCAAGAGCCGAGTTGATTGCGGCAAGCCACGGTGGTCGACCCTGGGAAGCAGAGGTCAACTGGGCGAACTCCCGCCTCGCGCGTGACGCTCCGCGAAATCACGCAGCGCCTCTAACGCTGCTTGTCCTTCTGGTGTGATCCGTACACTGCTATCAACCAGTTCAACATAACCAGCTTGAACTAGTGACGCCAGTTTCAGCCATCCGCGTGGCTCTTCAACTTTGGTAGCAAATTCATTAACATGCTCTATCTTGCCGTGGGCAAGGGAGGCCATGTAGCTCAAAGCTATTTGGTCCATCACGGCCAGCGCCCGGGCCCGTTGTTGTGCCTCCAACCATGCAGGCCGGCGTATTGGACTGGCTTCGTCCATGGCATCGCGAGGGCGAAATGCCGACAGCGTAAGGCTCGAATCAGTCTCATCCCGAAGTGCCCCTGCTGGCAATGCCCCAGGAATTCGCGTCGGCTCAGCTTCGGCCACTGCATCTAAGTCCACGATTGCGGTGGCATCCAACAAGTAATTGGGACCCCGTTCTTTCGCTCCCCCTTCTTCTGTGTGATTGACGTAATTAGCCACGTCTGACCTCCTCCAACAAAGGATATGCCACTAACTCTAGCAATTGATGAATGTGGTTCATGGCTTGGTTGATCACTTGAGGAACGTCTACGCGCCGAAGCCTACGCACATCTTTTCCCCTTTGATACACATCTACATCGAACAGTAGGCCATTAGACGGATAATCTTCAGGGTTTAGGGCTGGCCGCACTATACGGATTGTGTTGACTGCCATCCTCACTAGATTGTTGTCAAACACGAACCTATGAGCGTAATTGAATTCCACATCCTCGGCTTCTTCGGGTGTCGCCATGAAAGCTTGCTTGGACCATGCATTGGACAAGCCGCTAGATAAGATTGCCGATGCGGATACGATATCCGGCCACGCCAAAAAATATATGGCTCGCACAGCTACTCGGCTGAACTCAGTCACCTCCAAATCTGTGGCTATGCTCCTTACCCATTGAGAAGCGGTATCCTTAACCGTAGTTAGGCTGTCAACAGGAGTGTAGTGGAGCCAGATTCGGTCACTAGAAAACCTGATCTGGCCGGGGGAACCGCCGTCAATGCGATCTTTGAGTGTGGTGCCATCGGGTCCTATTAAGCGAAGGCGATATTGGTCGCCTATCTTGTTGAGGACTGTGCCACACAAATCAAGATACCGATAGCCTTTCACTGTGTTAGCCTGGACGAAGGCTACATGCAGCTTCCATCTTGATTCACCGGCAGGTTGGGTACCTGACATTGTGCCTCCCGCAGGCTTTGTTCTCACTGGCTAGCGATTGATCATGCAGCCAGATCAGTCGTCTAAGATTTGGCCATGCCTGCCACGCAGAGGAAAGGCTGGATTCGGCATCGATTTCTGGGTGTTGAATCAAGCGTTCACGCCTTTGCTCTGCTCTCGCCTTCCGCCCCGTACTTTGGACATGGCAATTATCGGCCTCTCGCAGCCTCGGTGCAAGTGGGAAGCGACAGGGACTGCGAAGGGTTGGGCCTGCCTACACCCCCGCCCTTGCCCTCAGCTCCTTCAGGATGTCCATGTTGCGCTTGTCGGGGCCTTTGCCTGCAAACCCCGGCACCTCAAGGATGAAGGGCACATCCCGGAAGGGGGGATGGCGCATAATGTTCAGGAAACCGTCCAGGCCGATGTGCCCTTCGCCGATGTTCTCGTGCCGGTCCAACCCGCAGGCCAGTGGGCCCTTGGAGTCGTTGGCATGGACGGCCACCAGGTTCGCCAGGCCGATCTCCCGGTCAAACTCCTCCATCGCTGCCTCCAGGCCCTCCCTGGTGGCCACGTTGTAGCCCGCCGCAAAGCAGTGCTGGGTGTCCAGGCACACCTTCATGCGGGGGTCGCCCATGGCCCGCAGGATGCGTCCAATCTCCTCAAACCTGGAGCCGATGTGGTCCCCCATGCCGGCGCTGTTCTCCAGGATCAACTGCACATCCTGGGGGGAGGCTTCCAGCACCTCGGCCAGGCAGCGCACCGCCTGCCTGAAAACGCCCTCGTAGCCCGCGCCCCGGTGGCTGCCGCCGTGGAAGATGACGCCCGCGCCGCCCATTGCCGAGGCGATGCCCATGTAGCTGACCAGGGAGTCCTTGCTCTTCTGGAGGTTCTCTGGGGTGGGCGCGCTGAGGTTCACCAGGTAGATGCCGTGGAGGAAGGCAGGGCTGACGCCAGAGGCCCTGGAATTGTCCCGAAAGGCGTCCGTCTGCTCCTTCGGGAGGGGTTTGAAGGCCCAGCCCTGGGGCGAGGAGCAGAAGCATTGCACCGCCTCTGCTCCAATCTCCAGGGCGCGGTCTACCGCCTTGGGCAGCCCGCCCGCAGTGGAGACGTGGGCGCCAATGCGCATGGGAGCCTCCTCCTTTGCTGGGGTGTCCAAAGATGCTCCATTATTTCGTGGCAGTGGGCAAAAGTCAAAAGGCGGTAGGAAGGGTAGAGGACTCTGCTTCCCCCGTGATTGGCAGAGGGGATTCTCCTTGCTCTGCTAGTGTGGTGTCCTTGAAGTTGGCAGCACATGTCATTCTGAGCGTCAGCGAAGAATCTGGGGTGGGGGAATACCTCCCCGCCAGATGCTTCACGGAGTTTATCCTGAGCGAAGCCGAAGGGTTCAGCATGACATGCGGTGGCGCCCATTAATCGACGAACTAGTCTACTGT
>JACQUH010000010.1 GCA_016210375.1 Chloroflexota bacterium | reverse complement strand
TGCGGGAAGGGGGAGCCAGAGGGGGTTAGGTTGGAACCCAGTTGGCAGGTTATTTTGTCAATGACCATAAGGGGGCGGCATCATGCCCCAGCCCTTCGGCCTTGCTGAGGGCAGGCTCTTCAGGCTAGGGTGAAGACAGGCTGTCTTGAGATAGTTACCTAGAACGCGCCTCAGCCCTCCTCCTGCTCCAGCGCCTTCTGGCGGCGCTGGCTGTAGTACCAGGGCAGGGCCAATCGCTCCAGAGCCGCCACCGCCAGGAACAGCAGGATGCCCATCACGGCCAGGATGACCACTGCGCCAAAGGCGCGAGCCGTCAGGAACAGCGGCACCGAGATGCGGGTGAGGTAGCCCAGCCCCGCGCTGGAACCCACCCACTCGCCGATGACGGCGCCTATGACGCTGAAGGTGACGGCCACTCTGGTGCCGGAGAAGAGGAAGGGCATGGCGCCAGGGACACGCACCTTGGCGAAGATCTGCCAGCGACTGGCCCCGAGGGTGCGCATGAGGTTCACCATGTCCGGGTCCACGGAGCGCAGGCCGTCCAAGGTGTTGACAACGATGGGGAAGAAGGCGATGAGGACGACGACGATGATCTTTGGGGTCAGTCCGTAGCCGACCCAGATGAGGAGCAGGGGCGCAACGACGATGATGGGGATGGTCTGGGAGGCGATGAGGATGGGATAGGCAGCCCGCAGAAAGGTGCGGGACTGGGCCATGAGGGCCGCCAGAAGGACCCCGCCGATGAAGGCGAATCCAAAGCCCAGGAGGGCCTCCGCTAGAGTGACCCACGTGTGCCGCAGGTACAGGGCGCGACTGGCCGCCAGCTCCACGGCGATGGCGGAGGGCGCGGGCAGCTTCCAGGCTGGGATGGCGAAGACCAGCACCGCCCCTTGCCACAGGGCCACCAGGGCAGCCACGGCAACCGCCGGGCGCGCCCACGCTCTCCAGGGTAGGGAAAGCAGGCCGGCGGACTTTCCAGAAGACGCGGCGCTTTCCTTTTGGGACAATGCCTCGCCCTTTCCAGCCTCAGGGGCTATCTCCACGGTCCCTCCTGAGCGGCCTCGCTCTCCTGGCGGATCGCGGCCAGGAGGCGCGCCTTCAGGCTGATGAACGGCTCCTGGGTTACGACCTGATAGCGGCGGGGACGCGGTATTTCCACCGGCAACACCATCTTCACCCGCGCGGGCCTCCGGGTGAGGACATACACGCGGTCGGCCAGGAACAGGGCCTCCTCCACGTCGTGGGTCACCAGGACGATGGTCTTCCCGAGGGTGGCCCACAGGTCCAGAAGCCACTCCTGCATCTGGGCGCGGGTGAGAGCGTCCAGGGCGCCGAAGGGCTCGTCCAGGAGCACGATGTCCCGGCGGGTGAGGATGGTGCGCAGGAAGGCGGCCCGCTGGCGCATGCCGCCGGACAGGGTGTGCGGGTACTCGTTCTCAAACCCCCGCAGACCGAAGCGCTCCATGAGCGCCAGCGCCTGCCTGCGGGCTGCCGCCCTGGGCGTCCCCTGCACTTCCAGGCCCAGGACAGCGTTGTCCAGGACCGAGCGCCAGGGCATCAGCAGGTCTTTCTGGTGCATGTAGCCCACCTGTCCCAGGGGCCGCCGGGACTCCTCGCCGTTGAGGCGCAGGCTGCCTTCGTTTGGCTCCTCCAGGCCGGCGATGATGTTGAGCAGGGTGCTCTTGCCGCAGCCGCTGGGACCGATGATGCTGACGAACTCGCCTTCGGCGGCGTAGAAGTCCACGCCGTCCAGGACGGGGAGCAAGCGGCCCCGGAAGGAGAACTCCTTGCGCATGCCCTGGAGGGCGATCTTTGGCTGAGGGGGCGTTTGGCTTGCGAGCATGTCGGTACCCCTGGGCTGTGTCCTGCCCCACCCATTCTTCCCCACTCTGCGGCATGGGGCAGGCAAACAAAACGGGCCGCCAAGCGTAGAGGCTCGGCGGCCCACCAAGACAAGCACCGATCGTTCCATCCCTACGCTGGCATTACCCAGATCAGGTAAGAAGGGTCGCTCCGAATGTGGTCGGAGCCTCTCAGCCTGGCCTACCCAAGCTCCCCCTTCGGATGTGTGCGCTATTCCGAGGCTATTCTAGACGCACCGGCTGTAGGCGTCAACCTCACGCGCGCATGTAGCCAGAGCCATCGTTGCCCTCGTCCAGGGAGCCGCGATAGCGGAACCTGCCGGAGGGCGTCGTCTTGTGGGCGCTCTCCTCCTCCAGGTTAAGCTCAACCAGGGTGCCGTCGGCGCACTCTATGGAGACAACGCCGTTGGGCAGCCGGATCGCATGTTTGGGAGCAGATTCCAGGATGTTGCCTATACCGGCCTTCAGAAGCAAGAGTGGTCGGGCGTCGCCGTTGCGGAGGAAGCTCTTGGCCCCCTGAGAGTCGTAAACGGCGAGGTTGTCGCCCTCGCAGGAGAAGAAGAGGCGCTGTGGCACAGTCTGTTCCATGGCTAAGGATCTCCTTGGTGCTGGGGGTCCGAATGGTACGAGGATAATGGAATACGTTGTTGAGTCCGAGGGCTGCCGCCACGGCAGCCGGGTTGAGGTGCTGGTTGGCGAAGGCTATCGCCTCCTTTCCTGGGGGCAAACAGCAGCAGCGCAGGCCAGGTTGCAAAGGCGCAGGGATTGCCTCCTCTATAGGGGCTCAAAGGAGTCTCTGAGGCGAGGGATAGGCATTGCGTGCCGTCAATAGAAAGTGCCAGGGGTTCCCGTGCAGCCTCCGGAGGCCGCGCTCATCCCCAAGAGGCAAACCCTCTCTGCGTCCCGCCCAGGCTGGCAGGACTCTTCTGGGCAGAACCCATCGTTGGCCGCAGGGTACAGCCCTCTCCGCCGAAGGAAGTGCCTGAGCTAGGCGCCGCGAGCGGTGACGGCTCCCTGCCGGGCATCCAGCACCTCTATCCCGTGACGGATGGTGGTCAGCACTCCCGCTACGTCCTGCTCAAGCTGATACAGGACCTCCTGGGAGTACTGGTCCGCCGCGGCGCGGCGCTTGCTGGCTTCGGCCTCGGCAATCTCCAGGACGCGCTTGGCCTTGCCCTGGGCTTCAGCGGCGATCTGCTCGGCCTGTTTCTGGGCTTCCCTGACCAGGTTCGTCTCCCCAAGGCGGCTCCGCAGCTCGGTCTCCGCAGAAGCCCTGATGCGCCTGGCCTCGTCCAGGCCCTGGCTCAGCAGGTCATCCCGCTTTCGCAGGACCTCCTGGGCCCGGGAGAAGTCCCCGGGCACCGCCGCGCGGAGCTGTTCAACCAGCTTCAGTAGCTGATCAGGGTCCACCAGCGCCCTCTTGCTCATGGGGACTCGTTTCCCCGAGGTGGCCAGCTCTTCTATCTTGTCTAGGATCTGTAGGATGTCTATGGCGACCCCCTTCCGTGCCGGTCTTACCTGCTAGCCGGTCCGATACTTTTCCTCTAGCGCGGCAGCTACATGCTCTGCCACCAGGTTGGATATGTCACCCCCGTACCGGGCTACTTCCTTGATGAGGGTAGAGCTAACGAACTGGTACTCCAGGCTGGTATACAGGAAGATAGTGTCAATCTGGGGTCGTAGCTTGCGGTTCATCATCACCATGGCCCCTTCGTAGTCAACGTCCGTGATGCTCCGCACGCCCCGGACAATTGCCGCCGCTCCTATGTGCAGGGCGAACTCCACGGTCAGCCCCGTATAGGGCATCACCTCCACGTTGGGCATATGGCCTACAGCCCTCAGTAAGAGGTCCACCCGCTCCTCCGTAGAGAACAGAAGGGTCTTGGATGGCGTGTCAAAAACCCCAACCACCACCTTCTCAAACAGCTTCGCCGCGCGCTCCACAATATCCATGTGTCCCCTGGTCACCGGGTCAAAGGTGCCGCTGTAGAAGACCAGGGGCATTTAGCCATCCTCCTCGGCTGCCAGGACATACAGGGACACCATCGTATCTCCATACCTCCGCTGGGCATTCCTCTGTAGTTTACCGTATTTTTCCGACGCCGCAATACGGCTGCTGTGTTCCAGTACCACCACCGCTCCTTGAGCCAGCAGCCCTGGCCGGCCCAGAGCCTCCATGACCTGCGGCACCTCAATCAGTCCGTAAGGAGGGTCCAGGAGCACCAGATCGTACTGGCTTTCCAGGAAGCCCACCGCCTGCTCCACCGGGGCCCGGTGCACGTGGCCCTGGCCCTCAAACCCCGTCGCTGCCAGGTTCTGCCGGATGGCCTGACACAGGCGAGCGTCCCGCTCCACAAAGTCCGCCCGGGCAGCGCCCCGGCTGAGCGCCTCTATCCCCAGCGCCCCGGTGCCGGCGTACAGGTCCAGCACGGTCGCCTCCGCCACCCGCGGCCCCAGCACCTGGAAGATAGCCCCTCGCACCTTATCGGAGGTCGGACGCAGCCGCCCAATCTTTGGAGCCAGGAGCGGGACCCCCCGGGCGGCGCCACCGGTTATTCGCACACTCCTCCTGCCCCAGAGGGGCTGGCTCCCAAATAATCTATGTGGCTCAGATATTACTAGCATTTCCCCCGCAGGTCAACTGATTATTACTAATCTGTTCAGATTATTGGTGCACCTGTTCCTCCTTCATGCCGTCCCCTCATGGTCATCAACCAAGTAACTAAATACCGGTGCTTCTGTGGTTCTGACCTCTCCC
>JACQUH010000057.1 GCA_016210375.1 Chloroflexota bacterium | reverse complement strand
GGTGACCACGGAGCTGATCTCCATCCCCACGGGCATGGTGTTCCTCTCCGGATTGGGCACCATCTGGCAGGGAAAGCTGTGGCTCCGGACGCCCATGCTCTTCGCCATGGGCTTCCTGATGAACTTTGTCATTGGGGGCGTGACGGGTATTTTCCTGGCGGACGTCCCCACGGACATTCAGCTCCAGGACACCTACTTCGTGGTGGCCCACTTCCACTACACCATCATGGGCGGCGAGGTATTCGCCATCCTTGGGGCGCTGTACTACTGGTTCCCCAAGATGAGCGGGCGCACCTACAACGAGACGCTGGGCAAGGTGCACTTCTGGTGGCTGTTCCTCTCCTACAACGTGACCTTCGTGGCCATGTTCTGGGTGGGCATGCTCGGGATGCCGCGGCGAGTGGCGGACTACCCGGCGAACATGGCTGATGCCAACCTTTTCGTCAGCGTTGCGTCCTTCGTGCTGGGCGCCAGCTTCCTGCTCTTCGCGGCCAATTTCCTGTACTCCTGGGTCAAGGGGAATGCCGCCGTCGCCAACCCCTGGAGGGCTCGCACTCTAGAGTGGCAGACCTCTTCCCCTCCTCCTTTGGAGAACTTCCCCACGGAGCCGACGGTGGTGGGCAGCCCCTACGGCTACGGTGTGCAGGGCGCCGTCCACGCCCTGTTTGTCCCCTCGGGAGGCTCCGGTGACCCACGCTCCACCACAACCCAGGAGGCACGCTCATGAAGACCCCGCGCCTGAACGCCGCGCTGCGCCGAGGATGGTGGGTGGCCCTTGCCCTGGCGGTCCTGACGGCGGTGGACTACTACATCCCCGCCCTCATCCCCCACGGCAATGTTCCCTATCTGGCGCTCTTGGCCGTGGCCGAAGCGGCCATCATCGCCAACTCCTTCATGCACGTCACCAACCTGTGGCGACGCCACGACCAGGAGGAATAGATGGCAACCGTCGCGCGAACCCCTGTCCAGGCCCCAGGGCCGCCTCCAGAACGTGTGCATCCCCACAGGCACCGGCTGGGCATCAACCGGTTGGGCCTGTGGCTCTTCATCGTGTCCGATGCCGTCTTCTTCGGGGCGCTTCTTTCCACCCGGTACTATCTGCAAGGGGTATATATTCCCGAAGACCTGAGCCAGCCCCTGGGCATTGCCATTACCTCGGTTCTCCTGCTCAGCAGCTTCACGGCGTACCGAGCCGAGGCCCACGCCTTCCACAACGACCTGGTGGGCTATCGCAGGAACATCCGGTATACTCTGGGCCTGGGCGCGCTCTTCCTGGTGGGCGTCGGCGTAGAGTGGGCCCTGGGATTTCAACATTTTCCTCCGGACACGGGCTTTGGCACCATCTTCTTCACCACCACTGGCATTCACGCCTTCCATGTGGTCACCGGCCTGATTGCGCTGCTGGTGGTGTACGGTCTGAGCCGGGACGGGCGGTACACTGCTGGCAACACATGGGCCATTGAAGGGTCGGTGAAGTACTGGCACTTCGTGGATGTGGCCTGGGTTTTCATCTTCCCCACGCTCTATCTGGTGGGGTAGGTGATGTGGCCCTATGCCTTCCCGTTCTTGGCGTGGGCTAGAAAACCATCAACCTAACCCCCTCATTCCCCCTTCCCGATACGGGAAGGGGGAGGAAAAGCAGGGGCACCTGGGGCACGGCAAAGCCGTGCCCCAGGTGCCCTGCTTTTCCTTCACTCTTTTCATGGGTATTTCGTCGTTTCTTGACTGTTCACGGCGGCCTGGGGAGGCTTAGAATGGCGGCGGTGAACCAGCAAGCGGTGGGCAGGGTTCTGCTTGCTCGTGCGTGGCATTCAATCCCCCCGACTTAAGTTGGGGATTGAGTGAGCTCGGAACCTGGCACTTCAGTGCCAGGGGACCGTCTGACGGCTGAAAAAGAAACGGAACCGTGCGGCGCAACTCCCTGGCTGCTGGAGACCGTCGTCCCGCCTTGGCTGCGCTCCCTGGGGCCTGGCGGGCGAGAAAGAAGGAAGGTAGCAATGGAAGGCTCGCGTTGTCCGCGCTGCAACCGGGAGTCCCGTCCTGGGGCCACCTTCTGCATGTTCTGTGGAGCGCCTCTCATCGCCCAGGCCGCACCTTCTGGGGGGCCTTCCGCTGGAGAGGCGCAGGAGGCCCGCGTGGCCGCCCTGGAGCGGCAGGCGGCGGACATCCACAGGGTCCTGGTCCAGCTTTCCGATCGGGTCTCCCGCCTGGAGGGTGGCGGCGTTGCGCCGGCGTCGGGACCCGTTTTGCAGCCCGAGGCCGTCGGAGCGCAAGGGCAGGCCCAGGCCCCTGCGCCAAACGTCGTCTACTGGGGACCGCCTGGAGAAGGGCTCGTGCCGGTGGCGCCAGGAGCTCCAGGGGCAGCCCAGGGCCAGGGAGAAGGGCCGCCCGTGGCCGGTGGCATGGGCATGGACTGGGAGCGTGTCCTGGGCCTGAACTGGCTCGCCATCATCGGCGCTGTGGCGCTGACCCTGGGCGTCGGCTTCTTCCTGCGGCTGGCCTTTGAGAACGATTGGATCGGCGAGCGGGGGCGCATCGTGCTGGGCCTGGCCTCTGGCGCGGCGCTTCTGGGCGCTGGGGAGTACACCCAGCGCCGTTACCCTCGGTGGGCGCAGGCGGTGACAGGAGGGGGCCTGGGCATCCTGTACCTCTCCACCTACGCCTCCTTCGGCTTCTACGACCTCATTCCGCCGGTGCCGGCCTTCCTGTTCCTTGGGCTGGTGGTGCTTCTCGGGGGACTGCTGGCAATCCGGTACGAGTCCCTGGTCATCGCCCTCCTGGGCATCGCCGGCGCTTACCTCACGCCCTTGCTCCTGGGCCGCCAGTTGGAGCCAGCCGAACGATACCTGGTGGTCCTGTACATCATTCTTGTAGATGCTGGCATCCTGGGCGTATCCACCTTCCGCAACTGGCGCTGGTTCACCCTGATAGGGTTGATCGCCTCCTACTCACTGTTCGCCATCATGATGGAGGACGTGCCTCAGGCAGACCTGCTGCGAATGGAGCTAGGAGTTACCGCCACCTTTCTCATCTTCGTGGGCGCTACGACCCTATTTC
>JACQUH010000056.1 GCA_016210375.1 Chloroflexota bacterium | reverse complement strand
GATCAGCGCCTGGACCAGCACCAGAAGCATGAAGTAGAAGACGCCAAACAGCGCCAGGGCGCCACGCTGCAGGCGCCAATGCCTGGCGCTTCCCTGCCACCGCCCGGCTAATCGGGACAACCAGCGTTTCTTCCAGCCCGGCCCGAGGGTATCCCGCAATGCGGCCAAATCGGGCAGAGCGGAGGTATAAAGAAAGAGCGAACCGCAGACCACCAGCATTACTAATGCCAGGGTATCGTACAGGTGTGGCGCATAAGGCCACCCGAGCCATATGGTACTTTGCCGCTCGGCGCCGGGCACCAGGTACAGCAGGGGAATGAACAACAATACCGTGAACAATCCCAGTGCTGCGAACAGCTCGGCAGGGCGAGTAAGGGAACGGCGCCAGTCGGCTTTTGCCAGACGCAGGCCGACAGCCACCAGGGGCGCGGACGCTACTATTGCCAGCAGGTACGCGAACATTGCGGCATAGTAGCCCCATGAAGCGCGGTCTTCGAAGCCGTCCCGCATTCTCAAGGAAAAGGCCACTATGCCCGCCAGAAATACCGCGCCCACAATGAACGTCACCGTCCAGAAGCGGCGCCCACTCCGGACGACCAGGCCGGCAGCATCCTGCATAACCTTCTGCGGAGTCGGCGCCATCGTTTCGGGTGAATCAACCATGATAAGAGTCCACCTTCTTCAGATAAACGATATTGGGATCGGCGCCCAATTCCTTCAGAAGCTTGTAGCCCCGGGGATTCTGCGACAGGCGGGCCACCTTGCTCTCAGGATCTTTGATGTCGCCAAACACCAACGCCCCAGTGGGGCACGTTTGTACGCACGCGGGCATCACTTCTCCGTCTCTGAGCAATCTCCCCTCTCTTTTTGCGACTCGCTGCGCCCTCCTGATGCGATGGACGCAGAACATGCACTTTTCAATAATGCCGCGCACCCTGATGGTAACATCCGGGTTCAACTGGTTCCATAATGATTTATCGAACGCAGGCTCAAACCAGTTGAAGAAGCGCACCTGATAAGGACAGTTGTTGGCGCAATAGCGTACTCCGACGCAGCGCGGATAGACCTGGATATTAAGTCCCTCGTCGCTGTGATGGGTGGCGTATACCGGGCACACCGGCTCGCAGGGGGCGTTGCCGCACTGCTGGCAAAGGATGGGGATGAAGCGCGCCTTGATATTGGGGTACTCCCCTTCCCAATATCGCTCTATTCTTATCCACTCGATAGACCGGCGGCGCAGGAAGTGCTCCTCGGTATTCACCGGGATGTTGTTTTCGGCCTGGCAGGCGACCACACAGGCCTGGCAGCCCGTGCATCTGTCGATGTCCACTACCATAGCCCACTTGTATTTAGAATCCACCGCCATGGCACACCTTCCTCAGTGGGTAACCTCTATTATCTCAGAGCCGGCGAGTTGGGCCGGGAACATCGTCCCCTCAAACTTCGGCATACGCTGCTTACGGCCGGTTTTCACCAGGCGGACCCTGGTGGCGGCCCAGGCCAGCGCGCCCGTAGCTTCATCCTCAAGTGGGGCAAGTATCGCGAAGACATTGCTGCCCCTTCCCTCCGTGTACCTGCCCAAACCGCTGTGGCCCTGTCCCATCGGTACTGCTACCACGCCTGGTGGCAGCGCCGGGTTGACATAAACCCATGCCTCAATGCTGCCTTGAGACGATTCGACAGAAACAACATCGCCTTCCTGCAGGTCAGCCTCCTGCGCCAGGCCGCGGCTCACCTCAACCCAGGTCTGCCAGCCGACCGTGGTGACAGGGTCGGGCGTGGCCTGTAGCCACGGCAGGTGGGCGCCATCTCCGTCGCCGAGGGAGTGGGACGGGAAGGGCACGAGAGATAGCGGGTAGCGGCCCGGGTCGCCGTCGAATCGGGGCGGGATTCCCTGCCCCGGCAGCCGCGGGGGTGCCGGGGGCGACGCACCGTGTTTGACCGAGGCATCCCACCAGCCGCCTTGCTGTAACACCTTGTTCCAGAAGGCCTCGGGGTTGGCGTCTGTCACCGATCCCCGTCTCAGTTGTTGCAGTTGCCCCGCCCCTTCGCGGAGCAGGTCGCGGAATGTGTCCCAGGGCAGCGTCACATCAGGAGGCAGGCCCGCAGGAGCCCCGATTCTCCGGCCAACTTCCAAAAGGATGTCCGCAAAAGCCCTGGTGTCGTGTACCGGGGCCACCACGGGCTGCTGAAAGCCAACGACCTGGTAGCCGGGTCCGGGATCGGGGATGTCGTTGCCCCAGTCTTCGAGATAATTGTGCTCAGGCAGAATGAGGTCTGCCATGGACG
>JACQUH010000054.1 GCA_016210375.1 Chloroflexota bacterium | reverse complement strand
GTGAAGCTGGACATCCAGGGGGACCAGTTCACCCTCGCCGCCGCCGACGGGTTCCGCCTTGCGGTGCAGCACGGCAAGCTCGCCGAACCTGTGGCCGAGCCGGTGGCCGCCATCATCCCCGGCAAGGCTCTCCAGGAGCTGCAGCGCCTCCTCGCCGACGAGGAGGACCCGGTCCAGGTCGTGCTGGGACAGTCGAGGAACCAGGCGCTGTTCCGGCTGAGCAACGTGGAGATGGTGTCGCAGCTCGTCCAGGGGACGTTCCCCAATTACACGCAGCTTATCCCGCAGTCATACAAGACGCGTGTGGTGGTGGACCTGCGGGACTTTTCGCAGGCGTCTAAGACGGCGTCCATCTTCGCGCGCGATGGCTCCGGCATCATCCGCCTCAACGGGGTGCCCGGCGCCGGGAGCGAGGGGAAGCTGCTGGTCTCCGCCCGCGCAGAGGAGCTGGGCGAGAGCACCGGCGAGGTCCCTGCGAAGGTGGAGGGCGAGGAGAGCAAGATCGCCTTCAACTCGCGGTACCTGCAGGATGTGCTGGGCGTGCTGGAGAAGGGGTCGGTGGTGCTGGAGACGACGGGTCCGTCCAGCCCCGGCGTGTTCAGGCCCGCCGAGGCCTCGGACTATGTGCACGTGGTCATGCCCATGTTCGTGCAGTGGTAGGAGGCAGACCAGCCATCGAAGACGAAGCGTGGGCGCACCTCCTCCAGACAGACCCACGGCCCTGGTTGCTGGAATCGGGAGAACCGTGGACCCGCTGGGTCGCGCTTACTGGGCTGCTCGATCTGCCTCAGGACGACGCACGTGTGCTCGCCACCCGGCAGGCGGTGCTGGCACACCCTGGTACGCGTGCGCTGATTGGTCGGCTTCCCAATTGGGAGGCAGCGATAGAACTGTCGGGGCACAACAGTCCCGCCTTCACCCCGAACCTGCTCCACCTTCTTGCCGACATGGGTGTGCAGGGTGGGGATAGCCCGCACATCGAACACCTTCTCGATGCGATGCTCCGACACCAGGAATCCAACGGACGGTTCGCCTCTTACGGTACAAGCCGGGCGACTCCCGATCCTGTCTGGGGGTCGTTGCTTTGCGATACCCATACCATAGCTGAGGTGCTGGTGCGTTTTGGACGCGCCGGTGACCAACGCACGGGCACTGCACTGTCCCGGATGCTCGCGGACCTGGCAGGCACAGCCCAGGGTCGCGCGTGGCCCTGCATCCCCCACTCGGTGACGGGCTTCCGGGGGCCTGGGCGCAAGGGGGATTTCTGCCCCCAGGTCACACTGGAGGCGCTGCGTACCTTCGCGCGACTCCCCAGCGACCAAAGACCAACCGGCCTCCTGGAGGTGGCCCGGGTCTCTCTGCGCGCCTGGCGCATGCGCGGAGGGGAGAAGCCCTACATGTTCGGGCATGGCGTCCAGTTCAAGACTGTCAAGTGGCCCACGTTCTGGTACGACGTTCATTGCGTGCTCGACACGCTGGGCCGCTATCCAGACCTGTGGCGTAGCGCCCAAGCCGATGTTGCCGACCGGCGCGGACTGGCCGAAATGGCGGCGTGCATGATCGCCTACAACTTCGGCCCTGACGGCACTGTCACACCCCGCTCGTGCTATCGTGGCTTCGAGGACTTCTCATTCGGCCAGAAGAGACGGCCCTCCCCGTTTGCGACCGCCTGTCTGGCCCGGGTCCTGAGGCGGCTCAACGATCTCGCGGACGACATTGCGGCCGTGGATGTCCTGGGCCTCTCCAGTTCGAAGGCAGGTACAGGTACTCCAATACCTCCAAAGCGGTAGCTGATGAGACCGATTGTGGCACGTAGAGCCCTGTATTCCCAACCCCGTTGGTCCCGTACCCGTTCGACACGCTTCCAACGAACGGCGATGGGACGCGCAACGTGTGTTGGCCAGGGCATCCGTTGCCCCCCACCCCGACCTCACCCCTGACCCCTCTCCGTGAACGGAGAGGGGAACAGTATCTTTGCGCTTTTGTAGCTGGCCCCTTTGCAGCGCCAAAGCTGCCAACGCCCTAGCTGCCGGATATGAAACTGCAAAG
>JACQUH010000053.1 GCA_016210375.1 Chloroflexota bacterium | reverse complement strand
GACTTGATTGGTAGGGAAATCCGTGGCACGGCAAAGCCGTGCCACGGATTTCCCTACTTGTTTTCTCCCCCTTCCCTGATAGGGAAGGGGGAACGAGGGGGTTAGGTTGAATTGTTAATGAACTCCTGGTCAGAACGACAAACCATTTTGAGATAGTTAGTTAGTCAATGACCATCAGCGGGCGGCATCATGCCGCAGCCTTTAGGCTGGGGTGATGCGGTTTCGCCCACAGGGGGTTCAAGGCCGAAAGACCCTTGCCTCTCAGGACGCGCGGCCCTTGGGGCCAGCCAGCGTCCATCGTTCCCCTCCACCGCCAATGGCGGGCAGGAAGTGCACCTCGCTGTGCTCTTGCACGGCCTCCAACAGGCCCAGGGGCGTCACCTCGCCATCCACCGCCACGGAGATGTGCGGCTTGATGCCGCCGTCCTCCAGCAGCCGGGCCTTGATGCCCGGATAGGCCCGTTCCAGGTTCTCCACCACCTGGGCGACGGTGGCGCCCGCCGCCTGCACCTTGCCCTGTCCCCTGGTCACGTCCCGCATCAAGGACGGGATGTACACGATTGCCATAGCTAGCCCCTCCTCCTCATGCTCTCCAGCACCGCACCGGGGTTCATGGGCAGCCGGTCCATGCGCACGCCTACTGCCCGGTAGATAGCGTTCGCGATGGCCGCCGGCGGCGGCACGATGGACACCTCACCCACGCCCCGGACGCCGAAGGGGTGGCCCGGGTTAGGCACCTCCACAATGACCGTGTCAATCATGGGCAGGTCCAGGGCCGTGGGGATGCGGTAGTCCAGGAAGGTGGCGTTGGCCATGGCCCCGGCCTCGTTGTAGAAGTACTCCTCGTTGAGGCCCCAGCCGATGCCCTGCACACCACCGCCCTGCATCTGGCCCTCCACGTAGGTGGGATGGATGGCCTTGCCGGCGTCCTGGGCTATGGTCATCCGCAGAACGGCCACCTTGCCCGTCTCTGGGTCCACCTCCACGTCCACGATGCACCCGGCGAAAGCGCCACCCACTCCCCGGGGCCGCACGGCGCCCCGGCCGACTACTGGCGCGCCGGTCTGCTCCAACTCGGCTGCCAGCTTCTGGAAGGTCAAGTGTAGCTCCGTGTCCTTCTTGGACTGGAAGACCCCCTTCACCAGGGCAACCTCCCCTGCCGGTATCTTCCAGATGCCCGCCGCCCGCTCTACCATTTGGCGCACCACGTCCTGGGCGGCCTCGTAGGCGGCCCACCCCGTCTTGAACGTCACGCTGCTGCCGCCGGTGCCGCTGGTGTAGCCCCCAGCGTCGGTGTCCACCACCATGGGCCGCACGTCATGAACGGGGATGCCCAGGACCTCTGCCGCCTGCATGGCGACGGACGCCCGGGTGCCGCCGATGTCCGGCGATCCTTCGCTCAGGTTCACGGTGCCATCGGCGTTGACCTTGATGGTGCAGCTTGAAGGGCCGCCGCCGTTGATCCAGTACCCCACGGCCACGCCGCGACCACGGTTGGGGCCCTCCAGCGGCGCCTTCCAGTGGGGATGCTCCCTCAGCGCCTGGAGGACCTCCTGGCAACCGATGCGGGGGAAGGCGATGCCATCGGCCCGGTGGGTACCCTTCCTGGCGGCGTTGCGCAGCCGGAGGTCCAGGGGGTCCACACCCAGCTTTTCCGCCAGCTCGTCCACCACCGTCTCCGCGGCGAAACCAGCGTTGGTAGCCCCCGGTGCACGGTAGGCGGAGGTTTTGGGCTTGTTCACCACCACGTCGTAGCCGTCCACCTGGAGGTTGCCAATGTCATAGGGGGCAAAGAGGCAGAGCGCGCCGGCTCCCACAGGCGAGCCAGGGAACGCCCCGGCCTCGTAGGCCAGATAGGCCTGCGCAGCCACGATCTTCCCGTCGCGGGTGGCCCCCATCTTCACCCGGATGTAGGAGCCAGGGGTGGGGCCAGTGCTCTCAAACTCCTCTATGCGGCTCATGATGACCTTGACAGGCGAGCCCGCCTTGCAGGACAGCAGGGCCGCCAGGGGCTCGCCATACGGTTCAAACTTACCGCCAAAGCCGCCGCCAATCTCCATGGGCACCAGTCGCACGTCGGAGACCTTCAGCCCCAGGATGCGGGCCGTGGCGTCCCGGACCTCAAAAGGCCCCTGGGTGCTACACCAGATAGTCACCCGGCCATCCTGGTTCCAGATGGCTGTAGCGTTGTGGGGCTCAATGTATCCCTGGTGCACCGTTTTGGTAGTGAACTCCCGCTCCACCACCACCTCCGCTTCAGCAAAGCCCGCCTCAACGTCGCCCAGCTTGTGCTGGAGGTGGCTGGCCACGTTGCTGGGCCGCTCCGCAGTGGCGCCGAAGGCCTCGGTGCGCAGCTCCGCGTGCAGCAAGGGAGCACCTTCCCTCATGGCATCCTGCACCGTGAGCACGGGAGGCAGCACCTCGTAGTCCACGCGGATAAGGCCCAGGGCCTCCTCGGCGATGATGGGGTCTACAGCGGCCACCGCCGCCACGGAGTGCCCCCGGTACAGCGCGGTATCGCCAGCCAACACATTGTCCCGCAGGTACTTGAGGCTGATGGCCGACTCCCCCAGGCCCAGGGTTAGGTCGGCCTCCAGGGGCGGGAAGTCCCGCGCAGTTATCACGGCTTTCACGCCACGAAGCGCCTCCGCCCGGCTGGTATCCACCGACCGGATGCGGGCATGGGCGTGAGGGCTGCGGAGCACCTTGCCGTAGAGCGAGCCTGCGGGGTAGATGTCCGCGCCGTACTGGGCGCGTCCCGTCACCTTGTCCACGCCATCGTGGCGTCGCGGGCGTGTGCCTATGACCTCGTAGCGCTCGCTAGTTGCTGGAGCGCCGCGCTGGGATCTCTGCGTCGCCATGGGGTCCTCCCCTACTGTAAGCATTGCTAGGGCCTCTGACAGAAACAAAGGGGGCGAGTTCTAGGGTACACTGGGATGGTTTTCTCAGCAACCCTCTCTCCGCGTTGCGCTTGCTTGTCGGTAGTCGCATTGTTCCTTGGCGCCCCTGGTCATGCACAGAATAACCTAACCCCCTTGATCCCCCTTCCCTAGGAGGGAAGGGGGAGAAGATAGGTTTGAACAGGAGTGATGCGGCATGGCCGCATCACTCCTGTTCCTCAAAACTCCCTTTGGCACCACCCCCTGAAGGTCATTGACTAATGAGAAAGACATCCCCCATGTCATGCTGAGGGAGTCCCGACTCCTCGGGACGATCAAAGCATCTAAGGCGTTCCGCCAAGTATCTGCGAACTTCCCCTTGGGAACCAGACGCTCTACCCATGGTGCGCCTTAGATTCTTCGTTGCGTCCCGATAGCATCGGGACTTGCTCAGAATGACATATTGAAAGTCACTTTGTTTAGTCCATAACCATCAAGGGGGCGGCATCATGCCCCAGCCTTCAGACTGGGGTAAAGAGAGGCTGTCTGAAGATAGTTTCTGAGCCGTTACCGGCCCAGTACCGTGGCGTAGCCCATCAGCTTGTAGGCCAGCTTGGCGGCGAGGTAGGCGCAGGAGGCAGGCCCTTCCCGAGGGGCCAGCTCCACGAGGTCAAAGCCCACAATATGCCGGCGCTCCGCCACCCGCCGCAGCAACGTCAGGATCTGATACCACCCCATGCCGCCAGGCTCCGGCGTGCCCACCGCGGGCATGATGCCTGGGTCCAGCACGTCCAGGTCAAGGCTAACGTACACCGTGGGCGACAGCGCCTCCACCACGGCGTCCCACGGCTCCTGGGCCAGGGGGCCAGGGAAGACCCGCACGCCCGCCAGTTTCAGGGCCTGGGCCTCCTCCAGAGCCATGCTGCGCACGCCCGCCAGCGTCACCGGGCAGACCTCGGCAATTCGGCGGGCGGCAGAGGCGTGGCCCCAGCGGGTGCCCTGGTACTGGTCCCGAAAGTCGGCGTGGGCGTCCAGGTACAGCACCGAGAGGCCGTGGCGCGCCTCGGCCATGGCCTGGGATGCGCCGATGCTTACCGAATGGTCGCCGCCCAGGAGGGCCAGGAGCTTGCCGGCCCGGGCGATGGGGCGCACCGCCTCCCGTACGCGCTCCACCATCTCCCTGGGGCCGGCCAGGTGTGGCTCCAGGGCGGGGGCCGTGTGGATACCCGCAGAGCAAGGCTCGCAGGCCAGCTCCGGATCGTAGTCCTCCAGCTCCCTGGATGCGGCAATGATGGCCTCTGGCCCCTCCTGGGCGCCGGCCTTGAAGGAAGCCGTGGCCCCGTAGGGTACAGGAAGCACCACAACAGCGGCACGGCCAGAGGCGTGCTCCACGGGGTCCAGGCCCAGGAAGGTGAAGGGGAGAGAGGTCATGTCGTCCTTAGCGAAGCCAACAACAGCGGCGAGCCGCGCATACCCGGTACAAACGTAGGGGCACGACATGTCGTGCCCCTACCGCCATTCACATGGACCAGCCTACGTCCGCTGCACGAGCGCGGCGCGTTCCGAGTCCATCTCCCGCAGGGCCACGGCGGGGTCCGAGTACTCCAGGCCGCGCTCCAGGGTCCAGCTCCGCACCTGCTGGAGGCCGAACCTGTCCCTCAACTCCGCCAGGGCCCGGCCAGTGTCAAACTCCTTGCAGGAGAAGACGTCTATATTTACGTAGCCCCGCCGGGGGAAGGTGTGAACGCTGATGTGGCTTTCGGCGATGAGGACAAAGCCGGAAACACCCACATCCTGGGGGTTCTGGCCGGCGTACACAAAGACATGGGGTGGCGTGATCTTGGTCATGCCAATGGCATCGGGGTACTCGTCCAGGAACCGGTAGATGGCGTCGGGGCTTTCCAGGATGGCCACGTCTGCCCCGTAGCCATCAATCACCAGGTGCATCCATACTCCTCCGAAAAGTGGTAGTCTTGGCAAGCAACGTGGTATAGCATATCATTTGTACCCAAAATCACACAACTGCGAACCATTGAGGCCCGCTTGCCCCGTGGGGATACGCGGCGTCGTGAAGGGAGCCGCGCAAAGCCGCTCGTTCACGGGGCGGCAGATGTCCGCTGCAAGCAGGCAGGATCACAAGAGGGGCCTGCCCTTCGTTTTCCAGTAGCCGGCCCGACGCCAGAGCGACAAGACCCCATGCCGATAGCCGATAGAGGGGAAGGGACAAGCGTAGCATGAACGTACCCCCGAGCAGCCGAGGAGGGAGAACGCCACACCCATGAGCACAGAGGTTATGATAGAGGCCAGCCACCTCACCAAGTATTTTGGCGACTTCCCTGCCATTACCGATGTCTCCTTTACCGCCCACAGGGGCGAGATCCTTGGGTTCCTGGGCCCCAACGCCGCCGGCAAGACCACCACCATGCGCATCCTTACTGGCTTCATGCCGCCCACCAGCGGCACTGCCAGCATCGCCGGCTACGATGTAGTTTCGCAGTCCCTGGAGGCCCGCCGTCGCATCGGGTACCTGCCAGAGACGGTGCCCCTGTACACCGACATGAAGGTGAAGGATTACCTGCACTTCATGGGCACCATCCGGGGCATGGAAGCCACAGACCTCCAGCGACGCATCAGCGAGGTGGTGCAAATATGCCGCCTGGAGGACTACTACTCCTCCCACATCGCCAAGCTGTCCAAGGGGTTTCGCCAGCGCGTGGGCGTGGCCCAGGCTATCCTTCACGAGCCCGAGGTCCTGGTGCTGGATGAGCCGACCGTGGGGATAGACCCCATCCAAGTGGTGGAGACTCGCCAGCTTATCAAGGACCTGGGCGGCGAGCACACCATCATCCTCTCCACCCATATCCTGCCCGAGGTGAGCATGATATGCCAGCGAGTCATCATCATCCACGAGGGGCAGATCGTGGCGGTGGACACCCCCCAGGCCCTGGCGGAGCGACTGGAGGGCACCGAGCGTATCCAGTTGGAGGTAGTCGGCCCCACTGGCCAGGTGGTGAGGGCGCTACGGGCCGTCCAGGGGGTGCAGGACGTGACGTTTACCGACCTGGGCGATGGGAGGGGCATCTACTCTGTCATGAGCAGACGAGGGGACGAGATGCGGATCGCCCTGGCTAAAACGGTGGTGGAACACGGCTGGGGCCTGCTGAGGCTCGGCGCCGTGACCATGAGCCTGGAGGACATCTTCCTCCGGCTCACCACGACGGAAGAGGCATAGCCATGCGCATTATTCTCTCGGTTGCCTATAAAGAGCTCTCCACCTACGTCACGTCCCCTATGGCGTATGTAGTTGCCGGTGTCTTCCTGGCCCTGACGGGCGTGTTCTTTATCAACACAGTGGACCAGCCCTTCGCCCTTGCCTCCGTGCGGGGGCTGCTGGGTAACACCGCTTTCTTCCTCATGCCGCTGATCCCTCCCATCATGACCATGCGCCTGCTGGCCGAGGAGCAGAAAATGGGCACGCTGGAGTTGCTCATGACCGCTCCCGTGCGGGACTATGAGATCGTTATCGGCAAGTTCCTTTCCAGCTTCATCATCCTGGCCGCCAGCATCTTCCTCACCCTTTTCTATGTCTTCATTCTGAGGTTCTACTCGGACCCGGACCCTGGGCCGATCTTGAGCGGCTACCTGGGCATCCTCCTCTACAGCGCCTCCACCCTGGCGATAGGTCTGCTGGCCTCGGCCTTCACGGGCAACCAGATCGTGGCCGCCACGGTGGGCTTTGGGATCATCCTGCTCTTCTCGGTGGTGAGCAACGTGTCCGGCATCGTGGGGGGCGCCGCAGCCACCATCCTGGAGCACATCTCCCTTACCAGCCACTACGACGCCTTCACCCGGGGCGTCATTGACACCAGCGACATCCTTTACTACCTCATCATGACCACAGTGTTCCTGTTCCTGACCATCAGGACGCTGGAGTCCAGGAGGTGGCGCTAGATGAGCACCTCGCCTTCCTCCCAGCCTCCAGAGGAGACCAGCGGTACCCTGGCCTCACTGCTCCAGAGGGCTGTTCCCACCACCATCAAAGGCGCGGTGAGCGCCGTGTTGGCCCTGGGCGGCCTGGCGGCCCTGCTCTTGGGCGGGACCCTGGTGCTGTTCCTGCCGGAGCTGCGCAGCGCCAGCTACACGGTCCTCGCCCTGGGAGGCATCCTCCTCCTCGTGAGCCTCATGCTCTCCTTCGCCGCCGTGCGCCAGAGCATCACCGGCCGTCGGGGCCGTTACAGCACCAACACGGCAGTGATGGCGGTGGCCTTCATCGCCTTGGCTGTCCTGGTGTACGTCATGGGCGCCCGCAACGCCGCACGCTGGGACACCACCGCTACCAAACAGTTCAGCCTGGCCCCTCAGACCCTCAGCATCCTGGACAACCTGAAAGAGCCTATCCTGGCCACCGCCCTCTTCGTGCCTGGCGATACGCAACAGGAGCCTTTCAGGACTCCCGTGGAGAACCTGCTGAACGAGTTCCGCCACCGCTCCAAGGGCAAGCTGGACTACCGGTTCGTTGACCCTGACCTCCAGCCCACCCTGGCCAAGCGCTACGGTGTTGCCCAGTATCCCACCGTGGTCGTTGAGGCCCAGGAGAGTGGCCGCATCTACCTCCTGGCGCAGCCGCTCTTCCAGGAGCGGGATTTCACTTCGGCCCTCCTGATAACCACCGGCGTCGGGCAGAAGATTGTCTATTTTTTGACGGGCCACAACGAACGCTCCACCGACGACTCCGACCAGACCAGCCGCCGGGGCTACGGACTGGCAGCGAACGAAATCGCCTCGGACAACTATGGCATACGCTCCCTTGCCTTCGCTGAGACCCCGGCGATCCCCAGCGATGCCGCCGCCATCATCATCGCTGGGCCCCAGCAGGACCTGCCCGACGCGGATGCCCAGCTCCTTCACGACTTTCTGAAGGGGGGCGGCAGGCTCATGGTGTTGCTGGAGCCAAATACACCACCCTCCTTCCGCGCCTTCCTTGGCAAGTGGGGGTTGAAGGTGAACGAAGGCACCATCATTGACCTGGGCAGCTCCGTGGCAGCCCAGCCCCAGACCCCCCTGATTAAGAAAGAGCAGCTCTTTACGAACTCCGACGCCAGCAGGTCCATTGCCCTGCCCCTGGACCAGACCTACTTCCCCGGTGCAGCAGCGCTGGAGCCCATCTACAAACAGGAGGAGATGCCGGACACGATCCGCCTTTTCCCCCTGGCGCGCACCACCATTCTGAGCTGCATCACCCTGGACCCCAACGTGAACACGTGCCCGGGTCTCGCGCCCGCGGTTTTCGTGCCGGCCATAGCCCTTCAGGCCCTCGCTCCCATCAACGAAAAGCCGGCAGAGAACGCGCCCCGAGAGGCGCGGCTGGTGGTCTTCGGCGACGCCGACTTCGCCACCAACTTCCACGTGTTCAGCCTCAGCAACCGCGATCTGCTGCTGAACTCCGTGAACTGGCTCACCGAGGACATTAGCCTGGCCGCGGTACGGGCCAAGGCCGTCAAGTTCCCGCCTCTTGTGGTCACGGGCCGGCAGATGCAACTCATACGGGCCCTGAGCTGGTTCGTACTGCCGGGGATTATGGCAGTCCTGGCTGGCATAGCCTGGTGGCGGAGACGCTAAGGGATGAGCTTTCGCGTATCGTTTATCCTGCTAGTGCTTCTGGCCGTCGTGGGCGGCTATGTGGTTTTCTATGAGCTGCAACAAAAGCCCAAGAGTGAACCTAACCCCCCCTGGTTCTACGACGTGGCCTTTGACGAGATAACAGCCATCCAGGTGGAGTACCAGGGCCAAAGGCAGTCCTTTGCCTCCACACCAGATGGATGGGGCTTCAGCGATACGGGCCAACCCGTGGACTACGACCGCTGGGGTGGAGTGCAACTGCTGCTGACCGGGCCACGCTCCGCCCGCCTGGCCGCGGAGCACATTGACAACCCCAGGGACTATGGCCTGAACCCGGCGCTGACCACCATCGTGGTCACTCTTAAGAGCGGGCAGCAGATCACCACCCTGCTGGGAGAGAAGACCCCGGATGGCTCTAACCACTACGCCCAGGTGCTGGGTCAGGATAGCCTTTTCCTCATTACCTCCGCCTGGGGCGACGTCATCAACCGCCTCGTCACGGAGCCGCCCATCCTCCCGCCCACCCCCACTCCCGCGCCGGAGGCTGAGGCCACCCCAACTGCCTCCTGAGACCTGGAGCGATAGCAGCAATACCGCATGGAAGGGTTCAGTTTGCTTTGGGGTGTTCTGCATCCCCCCGACTGAAGTCGGGGGTTGGGCGAACTCAAAACCTGTCACCACTCCAAGCAAACAGAACCAATGGAAGGATGGTCAGAAGAAACGGTGTGATGCGGCCTTGCCGCATCACACCGTTTCAAATCTATCTTCTCCCCCTTCCCCTGCCCGCGTTCTCCTTGCACATGGGCTGCCCCGCCCATGTATCCTGGCTTTTGCCAAAAGTAACGCCCTATCCCACCTTGAAGTCCACTACAAAGGTGGTGTCCCTCGCCAGGTCCACATCTATGCGCACCCACTCACCCTGCTGCGTCATCCTGCCTTCAGGAGGGACCGGCGAGGCCTGGACCAGGGACGCCCCGGTCGGGAGCTGCGCGAAGAGGGTCACAGGCTCTACGGGCGTGCCAGGCTGCTTCTGAACCAGCAGACGGTACTCGTAGACCCCGTTGCCCAGGGGCCGCAGGCGGGAGGCTGGCAGGTGATAGCGTATGGGCAGCGTGACGCTCGTGCCTGGTTCCACGGGCAGGTAGCCCCCTATCTCTGTAAAGCCAGAGAGCCCGCCCCTGGGGGAGCTGATGATGCTGAGAGAGTCTGCTGGCTCATAGCCCCAGATAAGCCACTCGGAGCCCTCGTGCAGCGGTATGGGCGGCGATTGAATGTCCTCGGCCAGCACAGGGATGTAAAGACGCAGGAAGTTCCAGTAGCACCCCTCGGCCTTGGGCAGGGCCTGGCGGCAGTTGGGGTCCGGTGTCTTCCCCTGGTGCCGATACTCTATGTGCAGTTCCGAGGTGATACCCGCCTGGGGGTCCAGGCGCACCTGGTATTGAACACGCCGCTGCACCACGGAGCGTGCATGGCCCGGCAGCGAGCTGTCCACGAGCATCAGGTAGTCGTGGTCCACCTGGCGTAGCGCCCCGTTCCAGTTGTGTTCCCAGAGCAGCTCCGCGGCCTTGGGGTCAAAGACTTGAACAAGGATATCCTTGCTCACCAGACCCCCAAGCAGCGTCTCCAACACCCTGGGCCGCACCTCGGGGGCCATGGGCGAGAAGAGGCGTTGGAGCAAGGCCCGGAACAGGTCTTCATCAAAGCAGCGCTTGCCCCTGTCAGAGGCGTGCCGAGGCAAGCACGGGTACTGAAGGTCCCCCTTCACGTACTGCTTCGCCATGTCCCGGTCCAAGGCTTGGGGGAGCTCCGGCACGCGGATTTCTCCGAAGGCCCCCACCATGTCCAGCACCATCGCATCCGTCACGGCGATGACGCCGTCCGTCTGCACTCCCTGGCCCCGCTGGTACAGGTCCGCCACCTGAGTGGCCGATGCAGGGAAGTGAGGGTTCCAGTTGGCATCACGGAAGAGGAACCGGGAAATCCACAGGTAGCGGAAGATCGGCTCGGGAGCCAGGGGGTTCGTCTCATAGGTGGGCGAGTCCACCGCATCGCTCTCCAGGTAGCGGAGCCCCTTCAGCTCTCCCTTCTCCATATCCATCTCCACCACCACGCCCAGGAACCCTCCTGTCGCCCGGATCTCGTCGCTATTCTGGCCAACGAGGAGCAGTTTGCGGGGAGCATCGTACCCCAGGAAGTAGGAGAGGAAGTCCAGGGACTGGGCGGCCGTCGCCAGGAGGTCCGCTTCCCGCCGCAAGGGGGCCGATGAGCTGCCAAGCGCACCGCCCACCAGGGAGAGGAGGGCGTTGCCGCTGCTCTCCCCTGCCAGGCCCTGTTGCACGTGGGCAAGCTGAGCCTGAGCGCTTTCCACCTGCTGCCGGAGAGCAGGCAGCTCCACCCCCAGCAGGGCACCGGCCTCCGGCGTCATCGGTCCCAGGGAAAAGACCTTCCCCGACAGTGTGGCGAAGCGAGCGAGGGCGTCGCCCAGGTCCGCCAGCAGGGCACTCGCCTCCAGGGCGGCGTCCAGGGCCTCATTCGCCCGCGGATCGCCACCCTGGACCAGGGCCTTCACGCGGGCTAGCCCCTCCTCAAGCTCGCGGGCTTGGGCCTGCAATCCATTGAACCGGTCCTCCATGCGCTCCGGGTCTGTCAGCAGGGCCGAGGGGTCCTTGAAGGAGGCTCGCAGGCTGGTCACCGTCTCCCGGAGCTGCACCGCCTGGCCCACGGCGTCCGGAGCCTCCTGGGCCACCACTACGGCCAGCTCCATCAAGGGGAGGTACTTGTCCACCAGCTCCAGGTAGCCCTGCCCACGCTCCCCCAGGGCTGCAAGGTCTTGCAGGGCCGCCCTCAGGTCCCGGGCGGAGGCCAGGTCCCCCCTGGCCTCGGCAAAGAGAGGGCCAGAGGCATCCATGGCCTGGCGCAACGAGGCGGGGTCTATCTGGCCGCCCGCGCTCAGAGCCTGGACCGCTGGGGCATACCCCTGCAGCGTCAACCGCGCAGCATGGGCCAGGCGACTGGACATCTCAAGGAACGTGGCAACCTGGCGAACCCCGTGGCCCACGCCGGGGACCCACCCCAGGGCGAGGGCAACCTGACTCCGCCGCCGGAGGCCCTCCAGCTCGCCCTCTATCCCCTGGACATCGCGGATGATCGCAGCGTAGGAGTCTGGCGTGGTAAGCTGCTCCAGGCTGCGTCCCTGAAGGGAGGTCACCATCGCAGAGACGTCGTTCTGCGCCTGGGAAACGCCGCGCAGGCCGCTCCACAGAAGAACGGCGAAGGCTACCGCCAAAACCGCCAGCAAGCCCGCAGCCAGCGTCAGGAGGGGGCGACGGCGGAGGAAGCCGCCCAGGGGCAGGCGGTTGCCCCCTCCGGCCTGGGGCGTGCCGTTGTTGGGCGACTTGTTCTCCTGTATCATGAACCCTCGTGAGGATCAAAACCCCGGTAGAAGACAGCTTACCACTAACCCAGACACCATGACTCTGTTCAAGCGTGGCCTCCTCATTCCGCTGGCCCTGGGCCTTGGCCTGGCAATAGCTGGCCTGACCACCGGCCTGGGCGGAGCTCCCCGCGCCCTGGCCCAGCTACCCTGGCCCACTCCGCCGCCCGGGCCTATCGGCTCTTTCCCGGAGGTGGTGCCCGCCAACCAAGTGACCCCTGTAGCCGCGCCAGCGACGCCCGGGAGCATTGCCCTCCAGATAGACCCCATCTTCCAGGGGCCGGTACCCCGGATTCCTCCCCGGCCTTCCGTGGCCGTCTCCAGCGCCGAGAGCGATCTCCAGGACCGCGTGACTTGGGAGTTTGACGCCGGCTCCCTGGGCCGGACGACGCAGCTTGTATACGTACCACTCCCCCTCCCCAGTGCCCCGGGGACGGGTCAAGGACAGACCCTGGTACGGGCCTTCCGCATGGACATGTACGACACCAAGGGAGCACCCGCCTCTCCAGCCTTCAAGATCCCGGTGCGATTGACCCTGCACCCGCGCCCCCAGGAGCGGGCAGCTTCCGGCGGCGACCCTTCCCGCCTGCTTGTGGCGCTTTATGAGCCTGAGCAAGGACGATGGCAACCCCTGGTGACCAACTACGACCCGGCCAAAGGCACCCTGCTGGTGCGGACTTTCCGGCCCGGACTGTACGGGCTCCTTGCCCTCCCTGCTCCCGTGCCCTGAGCACCTGGCAGACCCCGGCGTCCGCCCCCTCTGAGGAATCGGTGTGATGCGGCGTTGCCGCATCACACCGATTCAAACCTAACTTCTCCCTCGTCCCGTGCGGGAAGGGGGAGCCAGAGAGGGTTAGGTCGGAACCCAGGTGGCAGGATATTTTGTCAATGACCATCAGGCTGAGGTAAAGAGACCCATTCTGAGATGGTCTCTTGGTGCCCGACGCGTTGCT
>JACQUH010000052.1 GCA_016210375.1 Chloroflexota bacterium | reverse complement strand
TCGGGCGTGCCATTGGGGCGTCTCCCAGTGAAGGTGATGGGGAACGAGCCAGGGCATACCAGTCCACCGTAGCGGCTCTTCGCCGCCGCCTCGTCCCAGAATATGGGGTCGTCTTCTATAATGGCCTGAATGTGGCGGCGCAGTTCGCTGCGGCTGATCTCGTCTGGGGAGGTGACGGGGGCACTCTCCCGCCCCATGGCAGCGCGTAACTCGGACGTTATACGGTTCCCACTAGCAGTGCTCATACTTCTCTTCCTCTCTTTGCTTACTAATCCGAACGAAAGTAGGTAGACTCTGCCGGCGGATTGGGAGCCTTATGCACCGCAGCCTGAAGGCTGCGGCTTGAAGTCCCGACCAGTTGGGATTCACGGTGCGGTACACCAACCTGGGAGACCTATAGTCCACTTACTAACGACCGCCTTGGTAACTATCCTAAGAAGATTGGTTGGAATCGGTGTGAATCGGCAGGGCCGCATCACACCGATTATTCAATTTAAAGTCCCCCACACCATTGCGGAGAGGGGGACCACAGGGCGAGAGGTCGGGCCGCCGCTACCTTTCAGCAACCTGGCGCAGGCGAGACCACAACGCCAGCCTGTATTCAGGCAACGATAGGGCAGAAACCTGAAGCGGTCATGGTTTCAGGCCAAGGTGCTCCGCCACCGGCTTCAGGGCGTCTATCACGAACTGGATGTGCTCGTCCAGGTCCACTCCCAGCTCGCCAGCGCCCTGGACGATGTCTTCGCGGCTCACGGAGGCGGCAAAGCGCTTGTCCCTCATCTTCTTGCGCACCCCCTGGGCGCCGGTATCCGCTAGGCTCTTGGTGGGGCGCACCAGGGCGCATGCGGTAACGAACCCAGAGAGCTCGTCTACCGCGAACAGCGCCTTCTCCATCACGGTTTCCCTGTCCACACCCGTGTGGTTGCCGTGGGAGAGGACGGCATGAACGATGACCTCCGGGTACCCCCGCTGGCGCAGAATCTCCGCACCGTACTGGGGGTGCTGGTTCGGCGTGGGGCACACGTCCCAGTCAAAGTCGTGCAACATGCCGGCGATGCCCCACGTCTCTGCGTCGCCTCCCAGCTTCTGGGCATAGGCCCGCATACACGCCTCCACTGCCGTGGCATGGCGTATCAGCACGTCCCCCCGGGCGTGCTCCTTCAGCAGCGCAAGGGCGGTAGCTCTTTCCACGGGTCACCTCCCCGGGCCAAACTCACTCCCTGGATTTTACCCAGGCGGGGCTGCCTTGTAGGCCCACGTTAAAAACTATCTCAGGACAGGCTCTTCCCCCTGGGGAAGGAGGAGCTTGTCGTCCCCCTCTTCTCTTCCCACTGCCTCTCTAGCTCTTCTATCTCCCGGCGCAGGTCCCGCTGGCGTCGGTTCACGTAGAAGAGGTAGCCAAAGAAGGCCAGCCAGGTGATGGTATAGACGGCGAACACATAGGGCATGAAGGTCCTGCTCGGCGCGCCGCCCTGAGCCTCTGGCTGAGCCAGGGCCACGCCGCCCTGCACTAGCCATCCCGCCACTGCAATGGCTGCTGGTGAGGCGAGCGCGGCCCTTGTGAACGGTCTGAAGCTCATGAAATTCCTCCCTGGATATTCTCGGTGAGCCGCAACGTGTGGAGAGCATCCTCCGACCTCCGGAGGGAGACCCGCTGCCATAGCACAGAGCAGTACAGGAGCAAGAAGGTCACCATGGAGAACATGAAACCCATAAACATGCGCGAGTCCAGGGCGTCGGGTTCTGCCAGAGGGCCCATGTACAGGTTGGGGTGTATCTCGTTGCGCCACCACACGGCGGAGAAATACACGATGGGGACATCCACAAACCCGACGATGCCCACCACCGCCGCGAAACGCCGGGCCTGGGAGGGATTGGAGGCATAGGCCCTGATCATGAGATAGCCCAGATAGATGAGCCAGAGGATCAGGGAGGTCGTGAGCCGGGGGTCCCACGTCCACCACACGCCATTTGCAGGTTTGGCCCAGATGGAACCGGTGATGAGCACCAGGCTCATGAAAAGGACGCCCACTTCAGCGGAGGCGTGGCCCAGGGCGTCCCAAGCGGTGGTACGCTTCCACAGGTACATGCTGCTGGCAAGAAAGGTCACGAAGAAGGCCAGGAAGGAGGCCATCGCCAGAGGCACGTGGAAGTAGAAAATCTGGAACAGCTCTCGCGTGACCCTCTCCACTGGCACCCAGAGAAAGATCAGGGCCAGGTCTGCCACCAGAAAGACAGCGCTCAGCAGGAGCAGCGCAGTGCGCAACGTGTCGCCCAGCTTGCGGGTAGCGGTCTTTGTCCTGCTCTGGACTTCCTGCCCTGGGTGCTGCTGTTCCATTGAACGCTCCTACTCCTCCAGAACTGCGCCGAAGACAAAAGCAGACAGAATCAAGAATATCACATCAAAGGCCGTTAGTAGCTGCAACCACCGTCCCACATCGCCCCAAGAGGCGCCATCCAGAATGGCCCGCGTCGCTTCCACCGCCGCGATAACCACGGGGGACGCCACCGGCAGCAGCAGCACGGGCAGCATGATCTCCCGCGAGCGCGTGTTTACGGCAATGGCGGAGAAGAGAGCGCCCACGCCCGAGAACCCCAGCGTTGCCAGGGCCGCCACCACCAGCAGCTTGGGGTCCAGCACCGGCAGATTGTAGAGGATGGCGAAGAAGGGCACCAGCAGCGCCTCCATAACGGCCATGAAGGTGAAGATGCCAGCCAGCTTGCCAAAGTAGATAACATCCCGGCTCACGGGGCACAGGAGCAGCCCTTCCAGGTTGCCGTTCTCCTTTTCCAGGGCAAAGGCGCGGTTGAACCCAAGGATCCCAGCAAAGGTGAAGGCAACCCACAGAATGCCCGGCGTGACCAGGGCCACCACATCGGGCGAGGGGCTAAAGGCGAAGTTGAAGGTGACCATGGACAGGAGGGCGAACATGAGAACCGTGGTCACCACATCCTTGGTGCGCAGCTCCAGCAGCACATCCTTCCACGCCAGGACGAAAATCGGGCGGAGGAAGTCCCTCACGGCGCGACCTCCAGGTAGCGGCGGAAGCGGCGACGAAACTCCGTCGCTTCCAGGCTTGCCGTGGAGGCCTGGTAAGCGATGCGCCCGCCCGCCAGGATTCCGGCCTGGTCGGCCAGGGCCAGCCCTCGTTCCAAGTTGTGCGTGGTCATCAGAACCGTTCTGGCCTGCTCAGATGATTGCAGCAGGGCATCCATCAGCTCCAGGGCCTCCTGGTCCAGCCCGCTCTCCGGCTCGTCCAGCAGCAGCACCGGAGGGTCGTGCAGGAGCGCCCGGGCCAGGGACAGGCGTTTCTTCATGCCGTGGGACAGGGTGCGTACGCGGGCCGAGAGGTAGCGCGTCGCCTTGAGCTGCTCGCCCACCAGGGCTATTCGGCTCTCCAGTTCGGGCACGCCGTACATGCGGCCATAGAAGCGCAGGTTCTCCGCCCCCGTCAGGTCCTCGTACAGCAAGGGCTGGTGGCTGACGACGCCCAGGCAGCGGCGTAGCTCTGCTCCCTGGCGCTGTCCCTCCAGGCCGGCGATGGCGATGGAGCCAGCGTCGGGCCGGGCAAGGCCCGCCAGGCACTTCATAAGGGTGGTCTTGCCGGAGCCATTGCCGCCGAAGAGGACAAAGCGCTGCCCCCAGGCCACCTCCAGCGCCAGGTCGCGGAGGACGGGCCTGTCTCCATAGCTCTTGGCCAGGCCTTGCACCTTGATGCCGATGGGGTGAGACGAAGGAGCAGCGTATGTCAAAGGGGAAAGCCGGCGAGCGTGGGTTTGGAAGGCTCAAGGGACACAGGAAGCTCAACTATGTACGGGTAGGGGGGATCAACAAGATCACTGTTCATTGCTTACGAGCGGTGATAGTGTTTCAGGCACAGGCATTGGCTCACGTCTTGAAAGGTGAGGAAATAGATATGGGATGGATGGTGTGGAAAGTAGCCTAGGTGCTTGTCTGATTCCCTGGCCGTGCGGCTAGAGGCATTTCAATCACACAGTAAACGTTGTCACGGGCGATAATTTCTTGCGCCTCATGTCTATGAGTCAGGTTTATTACCCTTGGCTTGCTCAATTGCCGCGCATTAATGAGCACGCGTGAACCGCGTAGCGAATCTCCTGCGTCTAGCAAGGTTTGGGGCTTACATTTACCCTCACGATTGGACATCTATTTCCCCTTCTTCAATTAGTTCCTGGCAGAGCTCAACTACAAGAGGTAGGTCTAATGAGAGTCGATGAACTATATCAGAATAGAATAATATTTCACCGCTATTAAATAGTTGCTGAATCTCTTTCTTGGCATCGTCTCGGCTAATTGTTCTCAGCACAATTACCTCCTCCCCTATAGATGTCTTGAGCACTCGTATTTCCTCTTCAAGCGCGGCTATTCTCGACCCATGTTGAGAAATGGTAGTCCGTATCTCTTCAATCGGGTCAACCCAATCAACCTGATCGGTGACAGTCCCTACACCACCTGACAGTTGTCCTCCACTTTCAATCCGTGACCTCCGCTGGCGTCTTGGTGGTGTCGTCATCGTAGTCGCCTCCTTTGCGGGGACTACTTTATCACAGAATCGGAAATATGAATAAGGCTCAAGCCGAAGCCGCTCCGCCGCTTCCTTGACGCCTTTCCCTCGGGCCTCCATAATCTGGGGCTATTGCTTTTCTCCCCGTGATGCCCTGCTGGCGAAGGAGGCTCCCATGGCTCAGGAACAAACGACCCTGCGATGGGTCCCCAAGGCGTTGACTATCGTCCTTTACCTACAGGCCGGCCTGGCTGCCTTCGTGGGCCTGGCCTCAGTCCTGACATTGAGCGGTTTCGCCAATGATGCCGGGGACGGCCGCAGGCTCGCTGCTGTATTCTGGGCCTACGCCTTCATGCTGCTGGCGGTGGTCGTCCCCCATTTCAAGCGAGAGCGGCGGGTGCTCCTCGTCCCGCTGGCCTGGACTGCGTTCCTTCTGGTTGACTCCCTCTACGAACTGCTGGCCCTGGGGGATACGGTGTTCATCCCACCCGTAATCTTTGAGGTGACCTTCCTGGCCCTCTATGTTGCGTCCTACCGTGCCCTTTCCCGAAAGTGATCCGGCGCTGGTCCCCGCGTGTGATAAGAGGCGTCACGCTGGCTGAACGTCGTACCGCTCGCCCAGCGCCTGGGCCGCCTCTGCCGGCGCGGGCGCGCCAGGGAAGGCCGCCAGCTTCGCCATCTCCTGAAGGTACTCCTCCATCCCCGCGGGGGAAAAGACCCACAAGAAGCGGGCTGCCGTAGCCGATAGGTTGGAGAGGGTATGAACTACACCCCGGGGCACAAAGGCGAGTGAACCGGCGGCAATGGACTGCTTGCGCTCCCCCATCTGGACAGCAAGCTGACCTTCCAGCACGTACACTGCCTCCAGGGTCTTCCGGTGGAGGTGCAAAGGCCGGCCAGGAGCGTCCGGCGGCAGGGTGCACTCCAGCACCGCAAAGGCGCCCCGGGTGCCCTCGGATGCGGCCTTCACCACGACCTGCATATCGCCGACCGCCAGGAAGAGTCCCTGGGCAGGCGGCACTATGCCTGCGAAAGAAGTTGTTTCGGATGCAGCTATGCGTTCCACAGGGGTCACCTGTCTGGTGCTTTCACAGACCGTGTGAATCTGCCGCGCTGGAATGGCCGTACTTTAGCACAGGAAAGGGGTATGCAGGAAGAGGAGGGGTGAGCGAGTGACCGTTGCTGAACTCTCAGAGAAGAATTGCCTACCCCTCATCCCAGCCTTCTCCCACAAGGGGAGAAGGTGCAATCCCCTCTCCCTTGATGGGCCTTGTTCCAAAAGTCCTTTGACCTCACCCCCTGTGTCCCCCTCTCCGCAAGGGAGACTATGATCTGAAGAATCATTGTGATGCGGCCTTGCCGCATCACAATGATTCAAATGTATCTTCTCCCCCCTTCCCGTGCGGGAAGGGGGATTAAGGGGCTTGGGTTGTTTCGTTTAAGACCATATGGCCTTGCCCCCTACGCCGCCACCAGCGCTTGCATCTTCTTCTCTATGTTGGCCAGCAGCGCGTCATAGGAGCTGGCGAAGGCCTTTACACCCTCCGCCAGCAGCCGGTCCGTCACCTGGTCCATGCTGACGCCGGCGGCTTCCAGGGCTGCCACCGTCTGGCCCGCTTCCTCCACACCCTCTCCCAGGGTGGAGGCAACGCGCCCGTGGTCCAGAAGCGCCTGGAAGGTGGCTGGCGGCAGGGTGTTCACAGTATCGGGGCCAATGAGCGGCTCCACGTACAGCAGGTCGCTGTAGGAGGGGTTCTTGGTGCTGGTGCTGGCCCACAGGGGGCGCTGGGGCCTGGCTCCCAGTCGCCGCAGGGCCCTGAACCGGGGACCGGCACAAGTCTCCTGGAAATCCCGGTACGCCAGCTTGGCGTTGGCCACCGCCGCCTTCCCCAGCAGACCCGCCAGCTCGCCTCTGCCCTTCTGGAGCTCTTCCTTGAGCAGAGCGTCCACGGCGGTGTCCACCCGGCTGACGAAGAAGGAGGCCACCGAGGCCACCGCGCCAACCTCGTACCCCCCCCTGGCCCGGTCTTCCAGCCCGGCGATATAGGCCCCCCGCACCTGGCGATAGGCCTCCAGGGAGAAGATGAGCGTCGCATTGACGTTCACGCCCTCGCTGATGAGCTGGCGCACCGCGGGTATGCCCTGGGGCGCCGCGGGCACCTTGATCATGACGTTGGGCCGGCCCAGGGAGGCGAAGAGTCGGCGGGCCTCCTCCACCGTCCCCTGGGTGTCGTAGGCCAGGGATGGGCTGACCTCCACGGAGACGTACCCGTCCCGGCGCTCCGTAAGGTCGTAGGTGGGCCGCAGGAGGTCCGCTGCGGCGCCGATGTCCGACAGGGCCAGGACCTCATACGCCTGCTTCAGCTTCAGGCCTCGCCGGGCCAGGGCGCCGAGGTCGCGGTCGTACTGCACCCCCGTGGCGACGGCCTTCTCAAATATCGTTGGGTTGGAGGTGACGCCCACGACCCCCAAGCGGACCAGGCGCTCCAGCTCGCCCGATTCCAGCATCTCCCGGCTGATGTAGTCCATCCAGATGGACTGGCCCAGGCGTTGCGCTTCCAGAACAGCGTTGGACATGGGTGGCCTCCTTGGGGCGGGAGTGAAAAACGCACTGCTATTCTCTCACAGCAGGCGCACCCTGCGCCAAGGGGCGGCGGGAACTGGTTCCCGGGGCTTCATGCAGGCAGGAAGGCCGAGTGGGGAGAGCCTTGCCGCCTGGTCTCTCACCTACATCAGCCTGGTAGAATAGCCCATGCGGTACGACACAGGAGAGTGGGTGGTCTTGCAGGAGCGGGTGCTGGCATGGTACGCCGGGCACCGGCGGGACCTGCCGTGGCGCGAGACGAGAGATCCCTATGCCATCCTGGTGTCGGAGGTGATGCTCCAGCAGACCCAGGTGGACAGGGTCTTGCCGAAGTACCGTGAGTTCCTACGTTGCTTCCCTGATTTTCCCTCCCTGGCATCAGCGCCGGCGGCGGCAGTCATCCGGGCCTGGTCGCCCCTGGGGTACAACGTGCGAGCCGTCCGCTTGCAGGGGATCGCCCGGCTGGTGGCGTCGGAGCTCGGCGGGCAACTGCCGAAGAAGGTGGACGCCCTGCGGAGGCTCAAAGGCATAGGGGCGTATACTGCAGCGGCGGTGGCCTGCTTCGCTTTTGGGCAGCAGACGCCCGTGGTGGACACCAACGTCCGGCGCGTGCTGGGGCGGGTGCTTCTGGGCAAGACGAGGCCCCCACGAATGGAGACGGATGAGGCGGCGCGCCATGTGCTGCCGGAGGGACGGGCATCCCTCTGGAACCAGGCGCTCATGGACCTCGGCGCAACGGTGTGCAGCCCGCAGCGACCCCGCTGCCAGGACTGCCCTGTCCAGCCCTGGTGCCGGTGGGCTGCCGCCGGAGGTCCAGAAGGGGAGGCGGGCGCGGCTACTGCGGGGCGTGTGCTCAGGGAGGAACGGGCCCCCTACGGGGCGCGGCCTCCCTTCAAGGGCTCAGCGCGGTACTACAGGGGACGCATCGTGGACCAGCTCCGGCAGGTACCAGGGGATGGCGCGATGGGCCTTAATGACCTGGGGGCAGCCCTAAAGGAAGGATTTGGGGCCCAGGACGTGCCCTGGCTGGAGGGGCTGCTATTGGGACTGGAGCGGGACGGTCTGGTGCGGCGAGATGGGGAAAGGGTGCGGCTGCCGTAAACACCAGCGTGGGTAGGGGCGTAAGGCTTTACGCCCCTACGCTCCCTGGGCTGCTTGTTCCTCCCACACCCGACCCACCGTGTGGCGCACAACGTCGGGGGGGAAGCCACGGCGGCGCAGGTACGCCGCCAGGCGGCGGTGGAAGGCCGGGTAGTCCAGGCCGGCCATGGCCTTGAGGTGGCGCTGCGCGGCGCGGTAGGCGTTCTCGGCGTCGTCCATGCCCTGGACGGCGGCATCCGCCACCTCGCGGGATACGCCGTGTCCCCGCAGCTCCTGCCGCACCAGCGATGCGCCCCGTGGCCGGTGGGCCTCCCGGGCGCGGCGCCACTCCTGGGCAAAGGCTGCGTCGTCCAGATAGCCGTTAGCCTCAAGCTGGGCGACGGCCTCCTGGACGGCGGAGGCGGCGAAGCGGCGGGCCAGGCGCTGGGCCAGCTCGCGCCGGCCGCGGGCACGGTAGGCCAGCAGGCGCAGGCCCGCCTGGTAGGCGCGGTCCGCCTGAGAGGGCTGTGGCTGCTTTTCCATCACTACGTTCGCGGGCTGGGGGGCCAGCCCACTAGGCTTGGGCATCCTCTACTTCTAGCTGCCCCAAACATATCCTGCCATGGGGTCGGCAGGAAGGGTTTGGACACGCCAGGAGGCTTTCGGTTTCAGTTTGGTCAGATTGATGCGCGTACGGAATGCCTCCCCGCGTTTCGGAGAGTTTGGCCCCGCATTCCAAATGCCGTCTGCTGGCGTAGGATTGTATCGCTGCTGAAGGAACCCGCTGGGAAGGCAAAGGACATTGATAGTCCTCAATTGCTTGTCTCCGCCGATATCTACCGAGTAGTTGTATTTCACGAATATCGTGGTAGTAAGCAAATCGCCTTCACCGTGAGAAATCACTAGCGGCAGCCCACCCTGTTCTTCCACCTGACTCCCGCTTCTAATCTGCTTCACCACCATAGAGGTCTGGCCTTTCTGTAACCTGATAACTGTAGACCCCTTTTCGGCTTTGGAGTCAACGAACAGAGCTTGCCTCACAGAGAATTCTGGCAAGAATAAATAGCGCGCACGTTTATAGTCCATCTTGCCAAACAATCGTATCGGAATGGTAGAGGTCCCCATTCTATCCAGAGCTTCTCTCGTCAAGTCCTCTCCTATGTCAGCAACCAAATCGGATTCCTGAGCGAAAATGCTCATGATATCCGACCGAAAAGCGTTGATGGATTGGACGACCAGCCGCAGGGTTGCCTTCTCAATGGCTTCCAGGAGGTCTGGCGTCGTCTGTAGTGAGTTAGGGTCTAATGTCATTGGTGAGACCCAGCCTTGCTGCAAAGCAACGGCGCTCAGCTTGGGCAGCGTATTCAGGCGTAATGTCAAAACCAAGATACTTGCGCCCCTCTTGGATCGCGGCTACAGCCGTAGTGCCGCTGCCAACAAAACAATCCAGAATCACGTCCCCGGGGTCAGTGAAGAGACGAATGACGCGCCTTGGAAGCTCAATAGGGAACTCGGCCTCGTGATTGACGTGGGAGCGGACAGACGGGAACTGCCATACGCCCCGAGAGCCCCACTCGCTCCACTCCTCGCGGGTCAATCGGGTTCTGTTTACCTTGGTGATACCTGACTTCCAAAAGATGTAAACGTACTCAAACTCGTCCACTGACCGGTAGGAGAGGCTGTGCCACTGGCTGTTCTCCCAGCAGGGGTCCTTCACCCAAATACGGCGGTCATAAAGGTAGAACCCCGCCTTGCTGGCCCACTCTTCAATAAGTCCGCCCACCAGTTTTACGCGGGTCTGATCCTTGTATTTGCCTCCCCTCACGTTGTTGTGCTCCATGCGGCGCTGAATAGTCTGCTCACTGCACCCTAAGAGTTCAGCTAGCTG
>JACQUH010000008.1 GCA_016210375.1 Chloroflexota bacterium | reverse complement strand
GTAGGGGCGCAAGGCCTTGCGCCCCTACGCATCGTGGACATGATGGCTACGAAGACAGCGTCGGGGGTTTGTCATTCCTACGAAAATAGACCTCTCCTCTGTGCCTTCGTCGCTGTCCCCTCTCCGTTGCGGAGAGGGGACTACAGGGGGAGAGGTCGGGTCTCATTGGCATCATAATTACTCAAAGACCCTCAGCCTGGGGTGCAGAAAGCCATTTTGAGATAGCTGCTTAGCAAGCGAGCAAAGGGACCGCCGCACAGTGGCCCGCTCCGATTCAGTCGGGGCGGGCCACTTTTGGCAAGTCCCAATCCTCACGGGACATGCCGCGGAGCTCTCCTCCGGAAGTTCCAACAATATTTGGTGAAATTGAATCTTGAAGCGAAGCTTGATTATGTGTTAATGTGGATTGATGTTGTGAACTAGCGCACAATCGCTGGTTCGCCGGACGCCTCGTAGCTGTGCGCTGGTCAAAAACCCGTCTCCGAAGGGGGTGCTATGCTACCGTCCATTCGGTTCCCACGTCCCTCGCTCTCCCTCTCACCAGTCCCGCTTCTCCTCGTTCCTCTCCTCCTATCGCTCTTCTTGGTAGCTTGTGAAGGCGCCCAGGGACTGACTGGGCCTGAAGGAGCCAAGGGCGATGTAGGGGCAGCCGGCCCCCAGGGCCCCAAGGGCGACGCCGGCGTAGCAGGGCTTCAAGGCCCCAAAGGCGACACCGGCGCAGCCGGGATCCAGGGACTCCGAGGCGATGTCGGCGCCACGGGTCCTCAAGGCGCCCAGGGACCACAAGGTCCTTATGCACCAGGGTTTGAAACGGGGATGAAAGTGTCCATGGCCCTCTCCAAACCCGCCAACGGGACGCATCTCGTGGCCGGCGAGAAAGCCACGGTCACCGTGACCCTCAACGACGCGTTCGGCGCCGCTCTCGCCAGTGATGACTTTGCCACCCTCGGCCTCTACATGTATGGCCCCCAGGAGACGAATAAGACGGTCACCGCCGCGAAATTGCTCAACGCAACCACGGACCGCACCAAGACCCCCCACCACTACATCAACCTCCTGGATAAGGCAGATGCCAACATCCAGGTGAAGGGGAATGTCCTGACGTATGCCCTTCAGCCGGTCACCAACGAGATCCCAGGCACCTATACCGCCTCCGTGCGCGCTGTCAAGAAGGGCGACCCGCCCGTCAACCAGACCTTTGTGCTGGCGGACTTCCAGCTCGGGACGGCGACCGTAGAGAAGCAAATCGTGGCGAAGGAGAAGTGCGCTACCTGTCACCTGGGCGCGCAAAGCGGCCAGTTCTACTTCGCCCATGTAGACCCAGGACGAAGCCCCTATGGTACCCCGTCCATTGACACCTTCCCCGTGCAGACCTGCAAGTCCTGCCACAACAACGATGGGTATGCGGCCTACACCCTTGAGGGCACACGCGTCCCCGACCAGATCGTGAAGCGGGTGCATGGCGTTCACATGGGCGAGGAGCTTCAGAACCCCATCAACACTGACCCCACCACTGGCCTCTTCAGGGACTACACTGGCGTCATCTTCCCTGCCAATGTCAAGAACTGCTCCACCTGTCATGTAGACGACCGCTGGAAGACCCTGCCAACGCTGTTGGCCTGCGCCTCCTGCCACGACAATGTGTGGTTCGGAGAGCTGGCCGCGATGCCCAAGGATTACGTGGCGCATAAGGGCGATCCCCAGGCCGACGACTCCAAGTGCTCCACGTGCCACACCGCGAGCGATACGGCCGGGCAGACTACCAAACCGATATCGCTGTCCCACAAAGTCACGCAGTTGGTAGATCCAGTGACGCTGACCTTAACGCCTCCGGCCAACGGCAAGTTCTACGTCGCCGGCGAGAAGCCGTTGGTGACCATCGTGGTCAAGGACTCTAAAGGCATCCCCATTGACCACACGAAGGTGGACACCACCAACTTCTCCACAGCAGTCCTGTTCGTCTACGGCCCGCGTCAGTACTCTAAGCCAGTGCTGACCAACTCCGCCAAGAACGGCAACTCCAAGGCCAGCGCCTCGGCCACCAGCAGCATCGCTGCGTCGGGCGCACCCACCAAAGGTTGGACCTTCGTCGCTGGCGACACCTTCAAGGTCGCCGTGAACGGCGGCGCCGTGCAGGACCTGGCAGCCCCAGAGGGGCTGCAAACGCCGGACCAGGTCGCTGCCTGGCTCACGGCTAACCTGCAGGACGTTACCGTTACGGCAAACAACACAGCCGGCAGCGTAAACATCAGGAGCACCCTCCAGGGCGCGAGCTCCAGGTTTGAGATATACAACAGCGCCGTCACCACCAAGATGGGGTGGAAGCCTGGTGGTCTGGACCTCATTGAGCATGGCAAGGTGGTGGGCAAGACCGTGGGCACCACCATGGAGCCCTTCGTCGTCATCGGCGCCGCCAGCACCGCGGGCAATGACCTGCGAAAGCAATCCTCCGCGACGGCCTACGCTGACCCGGCGGTAACCCGCACCGCTGCCAACATCACCTACCAGTTGTACGATGTGGCGGACGTGACGCCTGGCACCTACATGGTGTACATGTACACACTGCCCATAGCGGGCAAGTTCACCGACATGGCCAAGACCGCCTACGGCCTGATCACCTTCCAGGTAGGTACGGCGACGGCAGATAAGAAGGTTGCCACAAACTGCACGGAGTGTCATGGCAACACCATCTGGCACCTGGATGCGGGACCAATCCACGCCGAGCCCTTTGACACCGACTACTGCACGGCGTGCCACGACTACAACCGGTCGGGCACAGGTGAGGGCTTCTCGCGGACGGGCGGCACCTCCACCAGCGGGTGGGGTGGCTACGGAGCCAAGCCCATCTCGGCGCGCGTGCATGGCGTCCACTTCGGCGCGTACCTGGATTACCCGGAGGACGTGTACGCAGGCAACCCCAACCTCTTCGCGGAGGCCATCTTCCCGCAGGACGTTCGCAACTGCGAGAAGTGTCACAGCGCCGACACCACGGGGACGTGGAAGACCCAGCCATCGCGATTGGCGTGCAACGCCTGTCACGACAGCCAGAAAGCGAACACTCACGCCATCATCAACACGTACAACCCGAACCCATTAGACCCGTGGAGCGCCAGCAGGATAGAGACCTGCGCCGTCTGTCACGGGCCAGGCCGTGACTTTGCCGTGGATAAGGTGCACAAGATCTCTGACCCCTACGTGCCGCCCTATCCGCGAGAGAAGGAATAGCAGTCCAGAACCTTAGATCCACTCACATACAAGCATACAGGACCACAGCTAAGCTCTGGGCCTGTATGCTTGTATGTCAAGTTCATGAGGAACACTTTACCCAGAACTCACCCTGCCGCCCTTCTTCAGCTTCCGTGCCACCTGGTTTGATAACCGTCAGTTTTAGGCAGGCGTCGGCAGCCCCTGGGTGGACCTGTTCATATACGTCTTTTGCCTCTAGCTGATCTTCCTCATCGTCTCGTGCGCTGTTGACCGCCGGAAGTTGAGGAGAAACTGTGAAGGTAACCAGAATACAAAGGCACCTTAGATTGACTCTTCTACCTTTTTTGCAATAATGGAGGCTATGGCTCTAATGCTATGTCTGCTCAGTGGAAGCCTGCCAATTGTAGCTGGGATCCCAAGCAATTCCACTCCATCTTCAACTTGAATTGGGATGATGTACCCACCACGTTCGATTAGCTGACGACTCAACGCGCTTCTCAATTCATGATTCGTCCAGACCCTCGTCGCGTACTCACGAGATACAAAAATGACACAAAACTGCGACCGCCGCGCAAAAACCTCCTCAAATACGATGTTGAGGTCCTCCGCTGCAAGACGTTCAGGATATGCTGCGTCATAAAATGTATGAATGCCGCGTGCTTCCAAGAGATCATACAATTCCTGAGCTAAGGAGCGCTCTGTGCCCGCAAACGACAAGGCTACGTCGAACTCAGGAGCCGCTGGCTTTCCTGCTGCAGCTCGCTGGAGACGTTTGATTGCGTGTAGTTCTTGCATGGCCTCCCTAGTATGCCCCCATTGATCCCTAATCTTCTCAACACAGTCAGGGCAAAAGCTTCCACCGTTGAAGAAATAGTCTATTTCCCTAACATGATGGTTGTAATGCAATGGGCAGTCCCAATAGCGTGAATCCTCCTTGTGGTACGGTAAATCAAGCCTTTGAGCAAATGCAATCATGGAGAACGCCAGCAGGAGGTACGGCACTAAATATCGGCGCCCCGTGGGTTTCAACGCCAACAAATCGGGACGTGGCTCCAAATGTTCCCAAACATACGTGCTTATGATTGAGAACCTCTTCTTGTTGGATACTACCCCGTCGTCCCAGAAGTATAATCCCCTGCCCAATGGGTCTGGCTCATCTATGATGGCACCGACCTCGGAATAGGGCAATGAAGTAACTAATATCAATTCTCCAGTTTTTATTTGGTTAAATGCTTTCCTTCGGAGTAGGTTCTTACCTGCACGATCCAAGTCATAAGCAGGTTCACCAGTTGGTCTGTCCCGGATCAGATAGCGATCAGCATTTAACTGAATAACATCGCTATTCACACCTACCCAATTGAAAAATGCAAAGGCTTTTTGCAAAGAATTGGCTTCGTAGACAGCCATAACGACTTCTGCAGGAATTGCCTTCCCCCACATAGCGACCGTAAAGTCACGAGTCATGTGTTCCCCTCATCAGTTTCCATGTTGATATCTTGGCTAGGACTTCGGCCCTATTTTGTTCTGGTTAAGGGTCGTTGTCAATAATGTTCTAAGCCGGCCACAGCCTCCCTTTCCCGCTCAGCCATGACCACACCGCCGAAAGCACCCACGACACCATCAAGTTCACACCGCTCAGCAGCACTGCCAGCGTCATGAGGCCAGCGCCCATGCCCAGCCATCGGCCCGAAGCGTACAGGAGATCCAGCGGCCTGTGCCCAAGGGCCGCCAGCGCCCCGTTGGCCAGCAGCAGCGCCGCCAGGGCCAGCGCCAGCCCCGGCCACGCCCCCTTCAGGTCCGCCGGGCTGGGGGAAAGATGGCTGCCCACCGAGAGGGACACATACAGGAAGGCCCAGAGCTGCCAGCGTCCAAGCTGGCCCGGGGCAAACAGCACGGCGAAGGTCTCCCCGACCATTGAGGCCAGCCAGGAAGCGTACTGCGCTGCGTCCGAGGCGTTATCCAGCCCTGGCATAGCCGTAGCCAGCTCCAGCACGCCGCCGAAGCCTTGCACCAGAAGGTACCCCAGCCCTATCAGGAGGGCGCTCCCCACTGCCAGCGGAGCAAGGCCGATGAACAGCAACCCCAGGTTCTGGTAGAGGCTTTTCCTGTCCCACGTGTGGCGCACGTACCCCAGGACGCCGGTCTCCGTGTCGGGACTGAACAGGCTGAACCCCGTGATCTTGTGGCGGAAGACGAGGCACAGCGCAGCGTGGGACAGCTCGTGCACCGTCGTCCCTATCCAGCCCGTGGCGAGCACCGTCGCCGTCACGCCAAAGGCTCGGCTCATAACCGCAAAGGCCCGCCGCTCCAGGCAGTACAGCGCCAGCCCGAAGACCAGGAGCGCCCCGCCGACGACCAGCGTCTCCATCGCCGTCGCCGCCAGAGCGTCCAGGAGCCAGGAGAAGATGCGGTCGGTCAATTCTATGCCCTGTGCCCTATGCCCTATGCCACACCTGCTTACACAATAATTAGAGACCTCCAACTCCCAAATTCGGATGGGGCAAGCCTTTCTATGCCAGGCAACTGGTCAAAGCCTGCATCGGCGGAGACGATGTAGCGAAGGCCCAGCCGGTGCATAACTGCAACGTGAAGAAGATCTCGGCTGTCAGAATCGGAATAGGAATAGGCCATGTCGGCTGCGCGCAGCACGTCATCTCCCTGAACGGCTTCAATTCGCCCCTGCATCAACTCAGCGAACTGCCGTAAGACCTCCCCACCCTGGGGCCACAGACGCAGGGAAAGATAGCGATGGAGAAGTTCTTGCAGGACTTCCGCGTTGGTAACAAAGGCCTCGGGGTGTTCTGCCGACAGCAAAAGTATGCTGGCACACGGCTCTTTCAGGGGGTGCGGCCTGCCTGCTGCGTAGATGGGCACGTTCGCATCAAGAAAGGCCACGGGGCTCATGGGCGCTCTCCAACTGGCGGCTCACGGTTGCCGGGGAAGGAACATCCTCTATCTCCAGTTGCCTTAGTGCTTCGGCTGCCCGTTTACGGCGGCCCCGCAGTATGTCTTCGTAGGCCCTGTCAATTAGGCGGCGTACCGTCTCCGACACAGGAAAGCCTTGCTCCGCAGCCAGCTCTTGCAGCTTGCGGCGTCGCTCGTGGTCCAGGCGGATGTCCAGCCGTTCAGTCGTCATTGGCGTCCTCCATGTGTACGCTAGTATACAGCGTACAAGTGCTGTACACAATGGACCACCGGGCCCACAGTGGCGGCCTCAGCATACCCGCTACTTTTGTGCCACATCCTCTCTTTCGCCATGCCACTTTGCCCGTATGCCCATATGCTATGCCCTATGCCCGTATGTCAGTATGTCCTACAATACGTCCTACCTATCTCGCATTCAAGGAACCGCACCCATGCGCGTTACGAAACTCTTCGGCAAGACGCTACGGCAGGCCCCCGCCGAGGCCGAGACCGCCAGCCACCGCCTCATGCTCCGCGCCGGCATGATGCAGCAGATCGCCGCCGGCGTCTACGCCTACATGCCCCTGGCCTGGCGCTCCCTGCGCAAGATATCCGACATCGTCCGCCAGGAGATGGACGCCGCTGGGGGCCAGGAGGTCCTCATGCCAGCCCTTCAGCCCCTGGAGCTGTGGGAGCAGTCGGACCGGGCCGCCGCCTACGGCCCCGTCCTCTTCCGCCTGCGCGACCGCCGAGACCGGGACATGGTGCTGGCCCCCACCCACGAGGAGGTCATCACCACCCTAGTGCACAACTTCGTGCAGTCGTACCGCGACCTGCCGTTGCTGCTGTACCAGGTCCAGACCAAGTTCCGCGACGAGGCGCGGCCGCGCGGCGGGCTGCTGCGCGTCCGCGAGTTCGACATGAAAGACGCCTACTCCTTCGACC
>JACQUH010000050.1 GCA_016210375.1 Chloroflexota bacterium | reverse complement strand
CAGCACGGGGGTCTTGGACTTCAGCACCTTCTCCTCAAACTCTGCATCCGTTACCGCTACGGGGTGAGCCACTCGTTTCCTCCCAGTGTTATTGGCTTGTCTACTATATTGGATGCGATGGAGGTACCGGGGATGCAGGCTGGGCTTCTTGCCTGCCCGCCGGGCCCAATGTACCGTGCCAGCGGCGAGCCGTCAAACCAATGTGGGAATGCCGGCGACGTGCGGGCCTCTGGGGCGCATTGCCGCCTGGCCAGGCGTGCGGTGCATGGAGTGCAATGCAGCCAAGGCAAGTATGAAAAACCAGGGCATCTTGAACAGCTATAAAGGGACTCACTGAATGGCTGCCTTGGCGCTTTTGCTCATCTCATACCGTCTAGGTTTGCTGCCCTTGAGAGTCACCCCGTTTCTTTGCAGCTTTGGCCAAATCCTATTTGCAAATTCTGTACCAAAAGCTGGGCCTTCCAACTTGGCGAGCGGATCCTGTGGCCAATTCTTCTTTATCAAGGGTTGACAATCAGTACTCTTGAAACTTCCTTCGTGTATATTTTCAATGACAGCCCTAGCAATCTCCTCATTCAGGTCGGACTCGGTGGTAAGAATAGTATTTGAGGGCTTCTTTGGAGGTGTTTCAATCCTCTTAGGCTCTTGCTTTGGGGGAAGATGTACCGTGTGAAGAAATTCGGGAGGGAAGTATTTTGGTATGGTTGCTGAGCGTGTTCCATCCCTGTCAGTCAAAACCCAAAGGAAAGGCGGAAGGCCATTGTGTCTTCTTATCGTTTCCTTTTCTTCCAATAGCTTCGTACAAACAGCCATGAAGTCGCTATCATCACTGAACAAGACTACAAAAGTAACCCGTTGTAGCAATAAATCGGTTATGGCGTCTACCGCAATGGCAATATCAGCAGAGTTTTTCGAAGCGGAGCCGTGATGTTGCACCCCCTTAACTTTAACCTGAAGTTCTGAAAGGTTTCGCGTTGCCCACAAACTCCACAAGGCAGTTTGATCAGCCCTAACGTATAGATGGACAACGTCGAGTTTTGGCGCTGTCGGAGGCCATCCGTCAATAAGTGACTTGAGTATTTGCTGACCGTCGTCTTGAAAGTTCTCTATGTCTGCGTACAAGGCAGTCACAGGGGGAGTTGGATCAACAGGGCTCAGTGGTTCCATTTCAGGATCTCCTGAAAAGAGGTGTCGGTTCTTGTGCGTTGCCGCCTTAGGGCAGGAGGGAGCGAGAGAATACCAAGCGGCACCGCTTTTGTCAATGGCCTTCATGCGGTATTCTTTCTGCGCTACATTGTGCCGCCTACAGGGAGTCCTCTCATGACTACGGCCACCCTTTCCGACCTCCGTGCCCTGGAATCCGAACTGCGCCGCGCCGTCAGCGGCGAGGTGCGCTTTGACGCCACCAGCAAGGCCCTCTACAGCACCGACGCCTCCCTCTACAGCATCCCGCCCGTGGGCGTCGTCCTGCCACGCAGCGCCGAGGATGTGCAGACGGTGGTGACGCTGTGCGTCCAGGCGGGCGTCGCGGTGCTGCCCCGAGGCGGCGGCACGTCCCTGGCAGGCCAGACGGTGAACCACGCCGTGGTCCTGGACTTCACCAGGCACATGCGCGGCGTGAGCCGGACGACGATGTTGGCCTTCGCCTACAAGCTGGGGATGGCTGCGGAGAGGCGATGGAAACGCATCAGAGGTCTGGACCAACTCGGCAAACTTATCGAAGGAGTCCACTTCCAGGACGGAAGTGCCGTGGAAACATCAGTAGGGACCGCCGCCTAACCGCCTGTACACCACATTTGACAAGAGCTCTTAACAACGACATCCTTGGGCATCTCAAGGGAGCTTTCCCGAGCCTAGCTTGGAACTAGCGACCGCCCTGGTGGTAATTCACGCTTGACGCGCTGGCGGGACTCGGCAGGCACTCAATCAGCCCCCCCTACCGCCCCCCTTAGCACCTCTGCCACGTGCTCTGGCCTGCGCCCCGTGCCGTCGGCGATCTGGTGGGCGCAGGAGAAGCCAGTGACGGCGATGCGCGCGTCGGGGGCAGAGCGCACGGCGGGGAACAGGCGCTGCTCGCCGATCTTCATGCTCAGGTCGTAGTGCTCCTTCTCGTAGCCGAAGGCGCCGGCCATGCCGCAGCACCCGACGTCTATCTCCTGCACCTGCAAGCCGGGGATGAGGCGCAGCGCCGCCAGCGAAGCGCTGGTGCCCCACAGCGCCTTCTGGTGGCAGTGGCCATGGAACAGCACTTTCCCGGGAGTCTCCCTGAATCGCAGGGCCAGCTTGCCTTCTCCCTTCAGCTTCATCAGCAGCTCCTCCAGCAGGTACGTCCCCCTGGCGACGTCGCGGGCCTCCTGGGTTCCCAGCAAGTCCGGGTAGTCGTCGCGGAGGGCGGAGAGGCAGGAGGGCTCGCAGCCGACGATGGGCACGCCCTGGCGCACAAAGGGCAGCAGGCGGGCGACGTTGACCTCGGCGTTGCGCTTGGCCTGCGCCAGTAGGCCCTTGGAGATCATGGGACGACCGCAGCAGACCTTGTCGGCCAGGACGACCTGGTAGCCGGCGGCCTCCAGGATCTCCACGGCGGCGAGGCCCACCTGCGGCTGGTTGTATTCCATGAACGTGTCGGCGAAGAGGACGACTTGACCTAACCCCCTGGCCCCCTTCCCTGAAGGGAAGGGGGAAGAAGAAGACTGGGGGACACCCCCAGACCCCCGGCGAGGAGCTTCGCCCCTCTGCACACCACGCTGGTGCTTCTCAAACCCCTGGCTGAAGGTCAGTTTGGCCACGGCGGGCAGGCGGCGGCGCTTGTCCAGGCCCAGGAAGCGGTCCAGCGCCCACCGCGTCAGCGGGTTGCCCTGGCCCAGTCGTCCCACAGGCCCCAGGCGCGCGGTCCAGCCGTTGACCTTCGCGATGTTGGCGACGAGGCGGGAGCGCAGCGGCACGCCATTGGCCTTGCCGTAGTGGTACAGGAACTCGTACTTGAGCTTGGCCATGTCCACGTTGGACGGGCACTCGGCCTTGCAGGCCTTGCACTCCAGGCAGAGGTCCAGGACATCGTGCAGGCGACGGCTGGTGAAGCCTTTTTCACCTAACCCCCTGGCCCCCTTCCCTGAAGGGAAGGGGGAACTGTTCTTCTCAGGGGACACCCCTGTAACCCCGGAAGGGAACTCCTGGTTCCCCTCACCTTCCTCTTTTGCCCCCCCACCCCT
>JACQUH010000047.1 GCA_016210375.1 Chloroflexota bacterium | reverse complement strand
CTCTAGAAACGACCAGGTCGCCGTGGACATGCGCCTGTACACCAAGGAGGCCATCCAGGCGTCTCTTGCGCACATACGTGATTTTCAGCGCTCCTTGCTGGACCTGGCGGAGGCCCACAAGGAGGTGCTTCTCCCTGGCTATACCCACCTCCAGCGCGCCCAGCCGGTGCTCCTGGCCCACCACCTGCTTGCCTACTTCCACATGCTCCAGCGGGACAAAGAGCGGTTCCAGGAGTGCTACCGCCGCGCCGACGTTCTGCCTCTGGGCAGCGGTGCCCTGGCGGGTGTCCCTTATCCAGTAGACCGCGAGTTCCTGGCAAAGGAGCTCGGCTTCTCCCGCATTAGTTACAACTCCATGGACGCCGTCTCCGACCGGGACTTCCTTGCGGAGTACCAGGCCGATGCCGCCCTGTGCATGGCCCACCTCTCCCGCCTGGCAGAGGAGGTGGTCCTGTGGTCCTCGGCGGAGTTTGACTTTATCGCCCTGGACGACCGGTATGTCACGGGGAGCAGCATCATGCCCCAGAAACGCAACCCTGACTTTGCCGAGCTGGCCCGGGGCAAGACGGGCCGGGTTTACGGCCACCTGATAGGCCTCCTCACCGTCCTCAAGGGCCTGCCCCTCACCTATAACCGGGACCTCCAGGAGGACAAGGAGGGCTTCTTTGACACCGTGGACACCCTCCACGCCACCCTGGATGTCTTCAGCGGCATGATGGCTACAGCCCAGTTCAACAGGGAGCGCATGAGGCAGGCGGCGGAGGAGGGGTACGTGCTGGCCACAGACCTGGCGGACTACCTGGTGGGCAAGGGCGTGCCCTTCAGAGAGGCCCACGGGATCGTTGCGCGCCTGACGGTCTACGCCGGAAGCAAGGGGCTGCCGTTCCAGAAGCTCTCCCTGGAGGAGTACCGGCGCTTTGCCCCCAGGTTCGGCCAGGACGTGTACCAGGTGACGCTGGAGGCCTCGGTGGCCGCGCGAGACGTGCCCGGCGGCACGGCGCTGCCGCAGGTGAAGCAGGCTCTGGAGCGGGCGAAGGAGATGCTGAAGGCGGAGACCCTGTCCCTCTCCTAGTAACTATCTCAACATGTCATTCTCTACCCCAGCCTGAAGGCTGGGGCATCAAGCCGCCCCTTATGGTCTTAAACGAAATAACCTAGCCCCCTTAATCCCCCTTCCCCCAGGGGGAAGGGGGAGATCCTAAACATGAGTATCTGAACGCGGCTTTGCCGTGTTCAGATACTCACAAGACCAACGTCCCCCTCTCCGTCGGGGAGAGGGGGACCACAGGGGGAGAGGTCAGAGCCACAATGCACACGTTTTTGGTTGATGACCATCAGGGGGCGGTGCCAAAGAGGTTTTGAGAGAGTTGCTTATTGTGCTGGTTGACACATATCGTTAGTGGCGGGAAACGAAAACCTTACACCTAGCTTCGTCGGACCTCTCCCTCTCCGCACGCAGAGGGAGAGCATTCCTCCCTCCCGTGCGGGAAGGGGGTCAGGGGGTTAGGTCCGACTCGGTAACGAAGCGATAGAAGCACTACACTAGAGGGGCTCCCTCTGGGGCGTGATCCCTGGTACCAGTGCCACAGAGCCGAGCAGGATACTTTTCTGATACGAGAGGCGCGATGACCGAGAACGATACCTGTCCCCGGGTGCCCAAGGCCATGAGCACGCAGCACCCGGACAACGCTTTCCTCCCCCACTTTGCCCACGGCCCAGAGGCGATCAAAGGGGAAGACGAGATCGTGGAGGCGGACTACGTCTTTTCGGTCCTGGGCTGCGACGAACAGATGTGGGACTACGAGGGCAAGGGTGCTGATGTTGACGTAGTGATGAAGCTCCTCCTCGCCAACCCCGAGTTTTTTCGCCGCCGCCGCCTGGGGCGGGATGTCTTCCTTACCCTGCGCATCCCGAATCCTGCGGTAGAGGTGGGGATGCAGAAGAAGGTGGAGGAGGCGCTGCACAACATCCCCGCCTCCTTTGACCTGGCCCAGCAGTTCTACACGGAACCGGGACCTCCCCCTATCTTTGAAGTGATCCTCCCGATGACTGCCACTGCCGAAGACCCCCTGTGGGTCTACCAGTACTACCAGAAGATAGTAGCTGGGATGGGCAGCACAGAGCTGGTGCCAGGGAAGCGCCTGGCCCAGTGGCTGGGGGAGACGCTGCCCAAGTCCATCAACGTCATCCCGCTAGTAGAAGATATGGCGGGCCTCTCCCGGATTGATGACCTTGTGGGCCACTACCTGCGCTACCTGGAGGAGCTGGGGCAAGGGCCATCCTACCTGCGGGTCTTCCTGGCCAGGAGCGACCCGGCGCTGAATTACGGGCTCCTGAGCGCAGCGCTTCTCAACAAGATTGCCTTGCAGCGCCTGGACTCCCTTCAACGCGCCAGCGGCGTCACGCTCTACCCCATCATCGGCGTGGGAGGCGTCCCCTTCCGAGGCAACCTGCGGCCAGGGTTCGTTGACTCAGTCCTGGAGGAGTATCCCAGCGTTCAGACCTTCACGGTCCAGTCCTCCTTCAAGTTTGACCACAGCCCGGAGACGGTCCGTCGGGAGGTCGGCAAGCTCCTGGCTCATTGCCCTGGCAGTCCCCTGCCCATAGACGAGCCACGGGCCCAGGCGATAGTCCAGAAGTATACCGCCTGCTACCAGGAGCAGGTGGAGCGCCTGGCCCCCCTGGTCAATACCCTGGCTGCCATGACGCCCCAGAGGCGAGACCGGCGGTTGCATATCGGGCTGTTCGGCTACTCTCGGGCCGTGGAGACGTCCGGGAACCACGCTACGGTTCATCTCCCGCGAGCTATCACCTTCTGCGCTGCCCTCTACTCTCTGGGCGTACCCCCGGAGCTCTTGGCCCTGGAGAGCCTCACCCCCGGGGACCTGGCCTTCTTGAGGGAGGTCTACCCCCACTTCCGGGACGATGTGATGGCGGCAGGCCGTTTCGCCAACGAGTCGGCCATCAAGCGTTTCCTGGGCCGGAGCGCATGGGAAGCTGCCAGGGATTACCTCCCAGAGGTTGACCAGGAACACCGGGGCGTGACCTCCCTCATCGGCGACCGGATAGAGGGCAAATACAGCCAGGCGTGGACCAGGCAATTGGTCGTTTGGGCTGCCGAAATCCGTGGCTTCCTGGGGTAAGGCTGCCCTGGAAAGGCCCCCTCACTGCTGTCCAGGTAGGAGCGTTACTTGCAACCTGCACCGCGCCCCCGTCCCGCAATAAAGATCGCGCCCTCCATACTGGCGGCTGACTTCTCCCGCCTGGGGGAGGCCGTGGCCGAGGCGGCCCGGGCCGGCGCGGACTACATCCACGTGGATGTCATGGACGGGCGCTTCGTGCCACCCATTACCTTCGGCGCGCAGATGGTGAAGACGCTGCGACGCTGGACGACGCTGCCCCTGGACGTGCACCTCATGGTGGCCGAGCCGGAGCTCCAGATACCCCTCTTCGCGGAGGCCGGGGCGAGTATCCTCACGGTGCACGCCGAGGCGTGCGCCCACCTGCACCGGGTCGTCCACCAGATCAGGGAGCTTGGCATGAAGGCAGGCGTTACCCTCAACCCCGGGACACCCCTGGCCGCCATTGAAGAGGTCTTGCCCGACGTTGACCTGGCCCTGGTGATGTCCGTCAACCCCGGCTACGGAGGCCAGCGGTTCATCCCATCGTCCCTGGACAAGCTGAGGCGACTGCGGGGGATGCTGGACGCCCGGGGCCTGGCGGCGGAGCTGGAGATAGACGGAGGGGTGAACGAAGGCACCGCCGCATCGGTGGTGGAGGCTGGGGCGCGAGTCCTGGTGGCTGGCTCCGCAGTGTTCAACGACACAGAGAGCGTGCAGCAGGCGGTGGCGCGGCTGAGGAAGGCGATTGCAACGGCCTCCACACCCAGGAGCAACTAGCCCAGCACCACGTTCTGCTAGTAAAGAGGCGACGATGCCCTACTGTGCAAACTGCGGCGCGCAGGTTGAGCCGACGGCCATGTTCTGCCATAACTGCGGGAGGCCCCTGGCGGCCCAGGGGACCGCAACGCCGGCGGGTGAACCTCGGCCCCTGGAAGCCGCCTGGGGCACGCCACCTCCCGAGATGCGAACGATCATCTCCATTGACCGCATCGTCCTCATGACCGTGATTTCGGCGGGGCTCTATCTCTTCTACTGGTTCTACCTGACGTGGAAGCACTACCGCGACTACTCAGGGGCCGAGGCGTTTCCGGTGTGGCACGCCCTCACCCTTGGGGTGCCGGTGTATGGCCTCTTCCGCACCCATGCCCACGTGCGCACCTTCAAGGAGCTGGCGGCCAATGCAGGGGTAGAGACCTCCCTATCGCCGGGCTGGGTTGTCGCTGGCGTAGCAGTTTTAAGCGCCCTGCAATGGGTTCCCAGTGTCGCGGGATGGGTTGGTTTCGCCCCAAGTCCGATCCCCAAGCTCTTCCTGAGTCTCCTCAGCATCGCCATCGCGACCTGGGTGATGGTCCACGTGCAGGCCAACCTGAACACCTTCTGGAGAAGCCTGCGAAGTATACGGGCGCTGCCAGTGAAGACAGGGTTCGGCGAGGTTCTACTAGGCGTTATTGGGGTCTTGTCGTGGATTTTCGCCGCTGTGGGGATCATGGGTGCGGCGTAAACAGGCAATGGAGGGCAGCAAAACTCCCCCGACGCCAGTGAGGCGCGAGGCCCCGTGGCGGGCAAACAAGCCCTTTTCTCAAGACAGCTTCTCTGCACCCCTGGCCAAGGTTATCAAGCAAATACTTGTGTCTGTGGTTCTGACCTCTCCCCCTGTAGTCCCCCTCTCCGCGGCGGAGAGGGGGACGAGAAACTGATGAATCGGTGAGATGCGGCCTCGCCGCATCACACCGATTCTAATCTATCTTCTCCCCCTTCCCATGCGGGAAGGGGGAGCCAGAGGGGGTTAGGTCATTTAGTCAATATCCACCAGAGGGCGGTTCACGCAGGAGTTTTGAGACAGCTACTAAGGGCCTGGGGCGAGAGCACACCGGAATGGTGCGGCGTCTGAGCACCCTATGCGCTGCCGGCCAGCTCTGCCAGCACCGCGCCGACGCGCTCTACCTCCTCCTCTGTATTGAAGAAGGCGGTGCAGAGACGCACGGCGGGCGGCGTGGGCACCTGCCGTGCGGCGATGCCCCGTCCCCACAGCATCTCCACCACCTGGCGAGGCTCCTTGCCGGCCACGGCGAAGGTAACCAGGGCCGAGCCCAGCTCCGGGTCCTCGGGACAGGTGAGGCGCAGGCCGGGGATGGACTTCAGCGTCCGCATGAGCCGGGCGGCCAGGGCCATGGCGCGGGCTTCTATTTCGTGAGAGCCGAGCTCCTGCTGAAAGGCGATGGCCTCGGCCATGCCCGCCTCCAGGGCCGTGCTGGTGGTGCTGAGGCGGAACTTGCGGGGCGAGGCCGTCTGCAACGTCACCGCGCCCGTGGCCACGTCCCACGACTCCACAGCGCCGTGGGCAGGATAGCGGGGCGCTACCTGGGGGATGAGCTCCGGACGAAGGTACAGCGCCCCGGTGCCATCGGGGCCCATGAGCCACTTGTGCCCGGGCATGGCGTAGAAGTCGCAGTCCATCTCCCCCATGTCCAGGGCGATCTGCCCTGCGCACTGGGCGCCGTCCAGCAGCAGGAAAGCGCCCCGGCGGTGGGCCATCTGGGCTACCTCCCGGGCAGGGAGGCGCAGCCCGTTGGAGAACTGGATATGGCTGAGGAACACCAGGCGCGTCCTGGGGGAGAGCTGGGCCTCTAGCTTGGAGAGGAGCGTTGCCTTGTCGTCCTGGGGGTCCAGGTCCGCGATGCGCACCCTCACCCCGTGGCTCTTCTGCAGGAGCAGGCTGGGCAGAAGCACCGAGGGGTGCTCCAGGGAGCAGGTGACCACCTCGTCGCCGGCGCGCCAGTCCAGGCCGTTGACCACCGTCACCAGGCCGTGGGTTGTGCTCTGCGTCAGCGCAATGGATTCCTCTGGCGCGTGCAGCAGGCCCGCCACTGCCCTGGAAAGCTCCTCGTGAACGGCCCTGGAGCGAGGGAGGGCATCCAGGGTGGCCGGCCCCCGCTCCATCTCGTAGGCCAACTGGTCGTTGATGCGCTGGGTAACTCGCTGGGGTGAAGGCCCGGACCAGCCGGTGTTCATGTAGACAAGGTTTCGGGTAACAGGGATGGCTTCTCGGATCCTGGCGATGTCCATGGCAACTCCCTGGCTAGTTTGGGTTGCATTCTAGCACAGCGGGCCAGGCTCCGCAGGGTCTTCCCCTCAGCTAACCGCCTCCTTGAAGCGGCGCAAGGCGTCCAGGTGCTGAGGCAGACCCTTGAATCCTGCCCCCATGGTGTTCAGCGAGAGGTGGGTTGCCCCCAGCTCCCGCCAGGCAGCCGCAGTCCTGGCCCACTCCTCTGGTGTGGCGTTGGCCGCGCCGGCCCGCCCTTCTATGCCGATGGAGGCCGGGTCCCGGCCCGCCTCCCAGGCGTACTCCCTCATGCGCTGCACCCGCCCCTGCATCTCAGGAGTCTCCGGCCGCCCCTGGGGGAACCAGCCGTCGCCCAAGCGGGCAAGGCGCTTTAGCACCGGCTCCTCGCCGCCGCCGAACCACACCGGTATGGGGCGCTGCACGGGCAGCGGATTGATGCCGGCGGCGGTGACCCTGTCCCACCGGCCTTCAAAGGTCACCACCTCCTGCGTCCACAGGGCTTTCAGCAGCCGCACCTGCTCCTCGCTGCGACGCCCCCGGGAGCGGAAGTCCTGGCCCAGGCCTTCATACTCCACCTGGTTCCAGCCAATGCCGATGCCCAGACGCAGCCGCCCGCCGCTCAGCACATCCACCTCCGCCGCCTGCTTGGCCAGCAACGCCGTCTGCCGCTGCGGCAGGATGATGATCTCCGTGGCCAGCTCCAGCCGCGTGGTGACCGCCGCCACATAGCCGTACAGGACCATGGGCTCGTGGAAGAGGCTCCTGGAGGTATAGGGGCCGCGCCAGTCCGTGTAGTGGCCGGGGTCCGCCCCCAGGACGTGGTCATAGATGCCCACATGGTCGTAGCCCATGTCCTCCAGGGCCTGGACGTACTCCCGGATGGCCCCAGGGTCTGCGCCGATCTCCAGTTGGGGGAAGATAGCCCCGATCTTCATAGACGTCTCCTCGTGTTCAATGGCTGCGGGAGATAAGGTGTCCTGCCCCCTTTATAGCAGAGTCCATGGGAGATTGATAGGCCCGCATCCCGCGGGCGCGACAGAAGGACGAAACCCTGGGCTTGAGCCCAGGGTTTCGTCCTTCTCCCCCCTATACCTTCGCCACTCTGGCGTTGCCGATGTACGGGATCGCCCGGATCTTCTGGAGCACATCCGGCGGCACCGGGTCGTCCAGGCCAACGACCATCATGGCCTTGCCCCGGGGCGAAAGGCGCCCCACGGCCATGAAGGCGATGTTGATGTCGTTCGCCCCCGTCACGCTTCCCAGGGCCCCGATCATGCCTGGCCGGTCCTGGTGGTCTATAAACAGCAGGTACGGGCTGGAGGGCACCAGGTCTATCCAGTAGTCGGTCACCCGCAGGATATGCGTCTCGTTCTGGATGCGACCGCCGCTCAGGGAGACCGATCCCTCCTGGGTATGCACCTCTACCGTGACCAGGGAGGGGTAGTCCCCCGGTGTGGTCTCCTTCTCCTCTGTGATGCGCAGGCCCCGCTGGTCCGCTGCCACGCCGGCGTTGATGAGGTTCAGGCGCTCGTCGGTCACGCCGCTGAGGACGCCGATGAGGGCCGCCGAACGCAGCGCCGAGGTGTGATAGTTGGCAAGCTCCCCGGCGTACTTCAGGCTGATGGAGAGGTACTGCCCCTCGGCGAGCTGCTTGGCCAGCTTACCCAGGAGGGTTGTAGTTTCAAGGTACGGGGCCACCACCTTGTGCACGTCTGGCGGCATGTAGGGCAGGTTCACCGTGGAGCGCGCCGGCTTGCCGTCCAGCACCAGCAGCACTTCGTTCACCACTTCCCGCGCCACCTCCACCTGGGCTTCCGCCGTGGATGCCCCCAGGTGCGGCGTGGCGATGACCTTGGGGTGCTTCACCAGCTCCCACAGCATCGGGTCCCTGGGCGGCTCCTCGGAGAAGACGTCCACAGCCGCGCCTGCCACCTTGCCATCCCTGCTGTTCAGGTCGTCCAGGAGGGCTTTCTCCTCTATGATGCCGCCCCGGGCGACATTGATAAGGCGGACTCCCTTCTTCATCATGGCGAGCTCCCTCGGGCCAATGAGGCCTCGGGTGGCGTCCGTCATGGGCGTGTGCACGGTGATGAGGTCGGACCGCTTGTAGAGGTCTTCCAGAGAGACTAGCTCCACGCCCAGGTTACGGGCGTAGTCGGGAGAGACGAAGGGATCGTAGCCCAGGAGATGCATGCTGAAGCTGGCCGCCCGGCGGGCCACCTCGGAGCCGACACGGCCTAGGCCAACGATGCCCAGGGTCTTTCCCCGCAGCTCCACGCCAACGAAGGCGCTGCGGTTCCACTTGCTCTCCCGCAGGGATGCGCTGGCCTGGGGGATGTGCCGCGCCAGGGCCAGCATCAGGGCCATGGAGTGCTCCGCCGCGGCCAGCGTGTTGCCTGTGGGCGCGTTCACGACGGCAATGCCCCGGCGGGTGGCTGCCTCCAGGTTGATGTTGTCCACACCCACGCCGGCGCGGCCTATGACCACCAGCTTCTCGCCAGCCTCTATCACGTCGGTGGTCACCTGGGTCTCGCTACGGACGATGAGGGCGTCGTAGTCCCGCAGGGCGGCCTTTAACTCTTCCTTGGACAGCCCCAGCTTCACGTCCACCTGGGCGCGCCCTTTCAGAGCGTCCACCCCCTCCTGGGCAATGCGGTCTGCAATCAGGACCTTGGGCATGGTTGTCTCCCTCTGCGCCGTGGATTGTCACCCTTAGGCGTGGCTGTACCGTCCCAGGGTCTGCTTGCCTGGGACGCAACATGCTCATGCGCTTCCATAATGGTTCAACGGCCACGACTGCGTCGTGGCCGTTGAACCCCATAAAACACACAGCGCCCGCTCTCCGCTCCGTGATGCGGGACAAAGGGGTGAGGTCGGCCTAGCCTCGGAATCCCACCTTGGGCAGCACCGCCTTGAGGCCGTCAATCACGCCCTGGATGTCATCCTCCGTGCAATAGCCCAGGTGCCCGATGCGGAAGATCTTGCCGTCCAGCTTGCCCTGGCCGGCGGCCAGCACAGTGTTCTCCTCGGAGTTCATGCGGCTGATGATGTCGGCAGCCTTCACACCTTCCGGCACGCGCACCGCGGTCACGGTGTTTGAGGCGTATCGCTCGTCGGCCAGGAGCTTCAGGCCCAGGCCCTTCACGCCGTCACGGGTCTTCTTCGCAACCACAGCGTGGCGGGTGAAGACGCTCTCCATGCCTTCCTTCTTGATAAGGGCCAGGGAGGCGTCCAGGGCAAAGACAACGGAGACCGCGGGCGTCCAGGGGTTCTGGCCCCGCTGGAGGTATCGCTTGGCGGCGGCCAGGTCAAAGTAGAAGCGGGGCATCCGGGACAGGGCCTGGGCCTCCCATCCGCGCTGGCTGACACTGACGAAAGCCAGGCCGGGAGGGGCCATCCACCCCTTCTGGGAGCCACTCGTGACGATGTCCAACTTCCACTCGTCCACGGGGCAGGGGATGGAGCCGATGCTGCTGATGGCGTCCACGATAAGCAGCTTGTTGAACTCGCCCTTGACCACATGGGCGATGGCCGCCAGGTCATTAGTGATGCCAGTGGAGGTCTCGTTGTGGGTCACCAGGACGGCCTTGATCCGGGGGTCGGCGTTCAGGACCTTGCGGATGGCGTCGGGGTCCGCGTAGGTGCCGGGATCAAACTTCAGGTCAACGACATCCGCCCAGTAGGCGCGGGCGATCTCTGCGAAGCGGTCGCCGAACTCGCCGATACTGACAGCCAGCACGCGATCCCCCGGGGACAGGGTGTTAACGATAGCAGCCTCCATAGCGCCCGTGCCGGAGGCGGTCAAGATAAAGAGGTCGTTCTTGGTGTAGAACAACTCCTTCAGCTCGTCTGTTATGCGGAGGAGCATCTCCCGGAACTCGGGGCCACGGTGGTTGATCATGGGCTTGGCCCCAGCTTGCAATACTTCCTCCGGACACGGGGTAGGCCCTGGGATGCGTAGGTTAACTGCCATCTCTTTGCTCCTTACTCCTCTAGGACAGGCTATTGTGAATTATATCACGGTGAGGGTTTGGTGCGGAGAGCGGCGGGCGCACCGCTTTGTCCTTTGCCTCACGGAGGTGGCGGCGAATTGGTGAAGAATCGCCTGATAAGCCTAAGCTTTCCGAAGAGTCTACCGCCCTCTGCGCACAAAACACCCCGTGCCTCTGGGATGTGCCTGGTTCGCTACAGCCGGGCCGAAACATGCCGGAGCTGTCTCGCCGTGACTGTTACACTCTCGGTTGGCAGGCTGGCTTTTCCCCCTTATCCCGGCTTTCTCCCACGAGGGGAGAAGGGGAACTCCCGCTCCCTTGATGGGAGAGGGAAGGGTGAGGGTGAAGCCAGCCCTACAGGTAACGGTCACTGCCGGGCTCCTTAGAAACTATCTCAAAACTCGCTTTGGCACCGCCCCCTGATGGTCTTTGACTATATAACGTGACTTTCCATCATGTCATTCTGAGCAAGCGGAGCGCGGCGAAGAATCT
>JACQUH010000046.1 GCA_016210375.1 Chloroflexota bacterium | reverse complement strand
TACCGGGACTTTACCCTAGTCAAAGACCTTTAGGAGAGAGGGACACAGGGGGTGAGGTCAGAGCCACTGCATCTCAAGCTGTTGGGGGCATGATATATCGTGCCCCTACACCTACACTTGACGGCATGGCGCCAAAACAATCACGGGAAGGGCAGCGTCGGCTCCCGCTCTGGTAGGGTGGTCACCTCAAAGGCGTTCATCGCCACGGAGATGTAGCAGAAGTAACTGATGGCGCCAACCAGGTCCGTCAGTGGCTTCATGCCCAGACGCTCCCTCGCCGCGTTCCACGTCGGCTCGGAGACCCGGTGCGTGCGCAGCAGCTCCGTGGTGAACTGCCAGACCAGGAGCTCGTCGCCCACAAGCCCCTCCGGCGCGCGCCGGTGCTTGATGGCGTTGATGGCCTCCTCCCGCACGCCGGCGTTACGCGCGCCGCCCTCCTGAGCCGTGTACTCGTACACACAGTCCAGTTCCCTGCCCACGGTGATGGCGGCGATAGAGGCCACCTTCTCCGGCAGGGCGTGCTCAAAGCGGAAGTACGCGCCAAGGCGGGCCAAGCGCACCGCAGGCTCGGGGCTGTACAGGAGGACGCGGAAGGGGCCGCTGATCTGGCCGCCCCGGCTGTCGGCGATCTCGTCAAACAGCTTTCGGTGTACGGGGGGGACATCCTCCCGGTTGCGGATTTCGGGTACACGCGCCATGGGTTGCTCCTTTTCTCAGATGCCGCTTCGCATTGGAGGCAAGGATAGCAGGGTGACGAGGCGTGTCAAGCGGGGCACGAGGCGCCCTTTGCTCCAACGGTGACCGGCAGCGCACTCTCGCACCGGCAGGAAAGGCTGCTATAATCGCACGGGCGCACGAGGGGCGCTGTTGCGCCCGGCCGTCAGAACCGAGCACCAATGCCTCTGCACTGCCACCCCCTTCGGCGAAATCTGGCGGCGAGCTCCGGCACAGGCCCTGGAGAGGGGCGGCCAGTTGGATAACTTCTCAAAGGCACCCTTACCGCCGATCAGGGTTGTGCTGGCTGTTCTTCCCCCTGCTGTGCTCCTCGGTCTCCTGGTCACCACGGCCTGCCAGGTGTATCCCTACGAACAGACTCCTGCATCTGAGCTTACGCCTGCGGCAGCTTCTGGCAACACACTGACACCTCTCCTTCCGGCTTTCGCTTCGCCGACGCCCACGGCCACGCCCACGACTGTCCCCGCGCCAGCGCCTACCGCCACGAGCACTCCCACCCCTACGCCCATAGCGACGGCCACGCCCACGACTGTCCCCGCGCCAGCGCCCGCCGCCACGAGCACTCCCACCCCTACGCCCATAGCGACGGCCACGCCCACGGCTGTCCCCACTCCAACACCTACCGCCACAAGTACACCCACCCCTACGCCGACGGCCACGGCAACGCCAGCGCCTACCGCCACGAGCACGCCCACCCTTACGCCCACGGCGACGGTCACACCGATGCCTGTTCCCACGCCGACCCCTACCGCCACGATCACTCCTACGCCGACGGCCACGGCAACGCCGATGCCTGCCATCATGAGCGAGCCCGCCGCTACGCCCGCGCCTACTGCCACCAGTTCGCCCACGCCGACGGCTTCTCCGACGCCTGTCCCCACGCCAACGCCTACCGCTACGGGCACTCCCACCCCTACGCCGACGGCCACGGCAACGCCGATGCCTACCGCCACGCCGACGCCTGGAACAGTTTGCGACCCAGCCTATCCAGACGTGTGCATTGCTCCTCCGCCTCCGGACCTGAATTGCAAAGATATCCCCTATCGCAAGTTCAAAGTACTGCCACCTGACCCCCACAAGTTTGACGGAGACAAGGACGGGATTGGATGCGAGAGCTAAACCGGAAGGCAGCCCAGATAACGCCTGCGCCTCCCACGGGGCGCCAAGCTCTCGCACAGGATTGCCGGCCTGACCGCTCAGGCCCCGGAGACCTTCCATGCCGATCAATGAAACCTGGCACATCGCTCATCCCATGCCCAGGAACCCCACGCTTGAAGAGCGCATCCGCTGGCATGTGGAGCACGTAGTCGCTAGCGGGTGCAGGCCCATTCCCCCTAAGCTGAAAGAGGAGATGCGAAAACGAGGGCTGGTGTAGGCTGTGGGAGCTGCTGAAAACACGCTGGAGCCGCGTACCCTCAAACGCAAGGTGGGACTGCTGGCCGCCGTCCTGTCTGGCACGGGCGTCATCGTGGGCGCGGGCATCTACGCCCTCATCGGCGAGACCGCAGCCCGGGCGGGCAACGCCGCCTGGATGGGGTTCCTGCTGTCGGCAGGCATAGCCACCCTGACAGGCATCTCCTATGCGCGCCTGGGCAAGCGCATTCCCAAGGACTCCCCGGAGTTCCAGTATGTGCGGGCCGGCATGGGGTTCCGCGCAGGGTTTGTGGCGGGCTGGTTGATGCTCTGGGCCGATGTCATTAGCACCGCCGCAGTGTCCCTGGGCTTCGGTGGCTACCTGCAAGACCTCATAGGCGTACCCCTGGTGCTGGCGGCTCTGGGACTCCTGGCGGCGCTGGCCTTCGTCGCCTGGCTGGGTATCCGGGAGTCGGTAGCCCTGGTGATGGCCATGTCCGTCATAGAGCTATGCGGCCTGGTTATCGTCATCATCATCGGCGTCCCCCATTGGGGAGAGCAGCCCTTGCTGGAGGCCCCGAAAGGCGTGCCGGGCCTCTGGAGCGCCGCAGCCCTGATCTTCTTCGCCTACCTGGGGTTTGACGAGCTGGGGAACCTGGCGGAGGAGATGAAAAATCCGGAGAAGGACCTGCCCCGCGCCGTCTTGTTCTCCGTTGGCATCAGCGCCCTGCTATACGTGCTGGTCGCCGTCTCCGCCGTCAGCCTCGTCGGATGGCAGGTGCTGTCTTCCACCTCTGCTCCCCTGGCCAGCGCCGTGGAAGGCGTTCTGGGAGAGAAGGGCAGGCTTGCCCTAAGCCTTATCGCCCTGTTCGCCACCGCCAACACCGTCCTGCTGCTGATGGTGTCCGTCTCTCGCTCCTTCTATGGCATGGCCCAGTCGGGGGCATTGCCGCCGGCGCTGGGGAGGCTTGGCAGGAGGCATACGCCCTGGGCCAGCATCGTGCTGGTGTGGGTCGCCGCCAGCCTCTTCCTGCTCATCGGGAACATCTCCACGGTGGCCCAGGTCACCAACTTCACCGTCCTGACCGCCTTCGCCATGGTGAACCTGAGCCTTCTCTTGCTCCTGCGGCAACCCACGGGGACTGCTGGCAGGCCAGGCCTGTGGCAGCAAGGGAGGGACCTGGCGCAGCCTGTGCTGGGAGCGGCGAGCTGCCTCTGGCTCATGGCCTTCGTGGGGTGGAGGGCCCTGTTCTTTGGGCTGGTCTTCCTGGCAGCAGGCGTCATCATTGCCCGGTGGGCCGCGAGACGTCCGCCTCGGAACGGCGCGCCGGGATGACCTGCGCCACCGTGTCGGCAAGCCTGCTCAAGGTCATTGACCAATAACCCGACTCCGCCTGGCACTGAAGTGCCAGGTATGGAATGCGGCCAACCCCCGACTTTAGTCGGAGGGTTAAATTGAACATACATTTAGTAACTATCTCAAAACTCGTATTGGCGCCGCCCTCTGATGGTTATTGAACAATTATCATGACATTCACTCTGTCATTCTGAGGGGGTCCGCCGCCAGCGGACGACCGAATGAATCTCTCACCAGGAGAGATT
>JACQUH010000045.1 GCA_016210375.1 Chloroflexota bacterium | reverse complement strand
TGCCGCCCTGGTCAAAGACCTCCTGGGCCCAGTGAATGCCGCCGTCACGGGAACCCAGAGCGTTCCCTTCTGTGAGAGGGGTGCGCCCCGCGGTGAAGAGCATCGGGATATTGCCCCGCGAGGCGTTGATGATGCCGCTAACAGCGTTGGCCGTTCCCGGCGTGGTGTGCACCATGACGACCTGCGGCTTGCCCGTCACCATGGTGTAGCCCAGGGCCATGGAGACCGCAGTTACCTCGTGGGGCACTGGGATGGGCCGGGGCAGCATCTGCTCCTGGGCGATGCGCTTGGCGTAGGCCTCCACGATGGGTGCAAAATCGGTCCCACCGTTGCCAAAGAAGTACTCTATGCCCCTGGCCGCCAGCAGCTCCAGGTAGGCTTCGGCGACGCTCTCCACGGACGCTTGCTTGGACACGTTCAACCCCCTTCTTTCCTTTGACGGCAGCGAATGCCCACCATTCTACACTGCCATGCCGTAGGGTCAAGGGAACCTCCTGACAGGTCCCGTTTGATTGGGAGTGTTGTCAGGCCCCCCGACTGATGGTCGTTGACAAGATAACCTGATCCCCTCTGGCTCTCTCCTTCGCTTCGCTCAAGGACAAGCTCTTCCCGCACGGGAAGGGAGAGAATATGGTCTGAAACGGTGAGATGCGGCTTTGCCGCATCATACCGTTTCCTCAAATTCACCCTCCCCGTTGCTGGGCGGCGCGGGCCGCAGGAGCGGTGGAGTTTGGCCCCATGTAGATGCCCCGTTCCCACGTGCGTTTGAGGGGGTCGGAGACGTGGATCGTCAGTCGTCCGATACCCTGTATTTCAAACTCTCCCAGGTCGCCGTCTTGCAGCGGCCCGAGGCCCTCGTGGTTGGTGCCACAGGCGATGATGTCGCCGCTATTGAGGGTCATGATGGTCGTGGCAAACTGGATGAGCTCGGGGACTCTGTGCTCCATATCGTTGGTATTGTAGTCGTGGCGGAGCTGGCCGTTGTCCCAGAACTTGGCGTCCAGGTTGTTGGGGTCGGGGATCTCGTCGGCGGTGACGATGCACGGCCCAATGGGGGCGAAGGTGTCAAAGGACTTGCCCATCCAGCTACCCGAACGCCAGGTAGACCGGCCCTCGGCCCTGGCCGATACGTCTATGACACAGGTGTAGCCGAAGATCGCATTCCTGTGGTCGGCCAGGGCGACCTCCTTGGCAGGGCCTTTGATCACGATGCCCAGCTCTGCTTCGTGCTGGAACACGTAGGGCTCCGTGAACCTGGGCAGCACGACGGTATCCCCTGGGCCGATAACGGCGTCCGGGTTCTTCAGGAACATGTTCAGGGGGCGAGGCTCCCGCTGCATGTGCTCCCAGTAGTTGCCAATGCAGCCGAGGATCTTGCCGGGCCGTGGCAGGGGCGCCCTGAGGCGCACATTGGCAAGGGGTATCCGGTCGGCGGTGGCCGCCAGGCGCTCCAGGGTGGGCCTGAGGCCATCAAAGCTGTTGATGAGGTCCTGCATAACCTGCTGGGGAGAGCTCCTCTCCAGTCCCGTTACCGCCGGCGCGATATTGACGACACCGTCGGGCATGAGTATTCCCGGATAGACCCTGGCATCGGATATTCGGCCACTTTGCTGAAAAAGGACTAGCTTCATCGGTTGCCTCCTGTATACTCCTTCAGTGCCTATCGTCAGAGGCATTATAGCTGCTGCGTACTGGAATTGGGCGGGTCTGGAGAGGAGGGCAGTTTTATTTGGTAACGGGATATTGCGCCCCCTGTTGCCGTGAGGGACACAGCGGCCCTCCCATCTCTCGCCGTTTGGGGTACGATGGGGTGAACAGGCGTACCAACCTGGAGCAAGGGAGCGACCTATGCACTACCGGGGCGGCTGGCGGCACGGGGCAATGGACGCCCCGGCGCGTCCCCTTGGGCTTTCCTTCGTCCAGGGCTATGGCAGAGTGCTGGCCTATCTTCGTCCCTACTGGCGCGACACCCTCCTGGCCGTGGGGGCCATCGTCGTCATATCAATCCTGGGCCTCCTGCCGCCCCTGGTGCTGAAAGAGATTGTGGACGCTGCGATTCCCCAGAAGCGAGGCGGCTATCTGAACCTGCTGGTCGCCGCCATGGTTGGCTTGCCCATGGCCTCAGGACTGATTGGCGTCGCCCAGAGCTACCTCAACAACAGGGTAGGGCAGGGGGTCATGCGGGACCTGCGGACCCAGCTCTACAGCCATCTTCAACGCATGGAGTTCGGGTTTTTCACCCAGGCCCGCTCCGGCGAGATCACCTCCCGCCTGACCAACGACGTTGGCGGAGTCCAGGGCGTGGTCAGCGGTACCTTCCCCTCGGTGCTGACCAACGTCCTCACCGTCCTGCCCACCCTGGCCCTCATGCTGCTGATGAACTGGCGTCTAACGCTGCTGTCCCTGGCTCTCTTGCCCGTCTTCATCTATCCGACCAGGCGTGTGGGCCGCCTCCGGCGGGCGCTGAGCCGGGAGAGCCAGGAGCGGCTGGCCGACCTGTCCTCGCAGGTCCAGGAGACCCTGGGGGTGAGCGGCGCCCTGCTGGTCCGGAGCTTCGGGCAAGAACGGGCGGAGAGCGAGCGCTTTCGGGAGCGAAGCCAGCAGTTCATGGACGTGCAGTTGCGGCAAGCGGTGGTGGGCCGGTGGTTCTTCATGTGGCTGGGGGTGATCTCTGCGGCGGCCCCAGCCCTCGTGTACTGGTACGGCGGCCATTCTGTCATTGGCGGAACCATGACCCTGGGTGGGATCCTTGCCTTTATCGCCTACCAGAGCAGGCTCTTTGGGCCGATCAACTCGCTACTGAACATCCACGTAGAGCTGTCCTCGGCCCTGGCGCTCTTTGAGCGGATCTTTGAATACCTGGATAGGGAGTCGGCCATCGTGGATCGCCCTGGGGCGGAGCCGTTGCCCCGGGTGCAGGGACGCATCGCGTTTCACGACGTCACCTTTGGCTACCTGCCGGGCAGACCTGTGCTCCATGGTGTCTCCTTTGAGGTTCAACCCGGCCAGATGGCGGCCCTGGTAGGGCCTACCGGCGCGGGCAAGACAACGGTCTCCTACCTGGTGGCCCGGCTCTACGATGCGGAGAGCGGCAGCGTGGAGATTGACGGCCACGATGTGAGAGATGTCACCGTGGACTCGCTGCGGGGGCAGATCGGCGTGGTGACGCAAGATGTGTTCCTGCTCAACGACACCCTTAGAAACAACCTGCTCTACGCCCGCCCCGATGCAACAGCAGAGGACCTGGACGCCGCCGTGGAGGCGGCCCGGCTGAAGGAGCTGGTGGCCTCCCTTCCCAACGGCTATGACACCCTGGTGGGAGAGCGAGGTCACCGCCTCTCTGGGGGCCAGAAGCAGATGGTTGCCATTGCTCGTGCCATCCTGCGGGACCCTCGCATCCTGATTCTGGACGAGGCGACGTCCAACCTGGACACGCAGAACGAGCGACTCATTCGCGAGGCGGTGGGGTACCTCCTCCACGAGCGGACCAGCCTGGTGATCGCCCACAGGCTCTCTACGGTGGTATCAGCCGACGTCATCCTTGTGCTGGACAGGGGGCAATTGGTGGAGCAGGGGCCGCACCAGGAGCTTCTGGCGCGGAACGGGCTCTACGCGCGCATGTACGCCGAGGGCTTCCCAGGGGTGCTGGCGGGGTAGCCCGGCGGGGACAGCCTCCGGTTTGAATGGAGCGCCGCCCTACGCCCTGGATGCTCCCGCAAGGCGAGGCGGGTAACGGGAACCGAAGTGAAACACAAAAAAGGAGGGCCTCCGAGTTAGGGAGGCCCTCCTCCTACCGGACTGCTGCCGTGAGGAGGACGGGGATCTGAGCAACTATCCCAAAGTCGCTTTCTGCACCTCAGCCTGAAGGTCTTTGAACAATTATGATGCCAATGAGACCCGACCTCTCCCCCTATAGTCCCCCTCTCCGCAACGGAGAGGGGGACTATTTTTCAAGGAAACTGTCTGATGCGGCTATGCCGCATCAGACAG
>JACQUH010000051.1 GCA_016210375.1 Chloroflexota bacterium | reverse complement strand
CCAACAGTCCGGACGGTTCAGGAAACCTTGGCTGTCCTGCCGAGGTCTGGGGTGTCCCCAGATACAGATTCCCCCACTCCAGCAGGAGAGCGGGACCAGAGGGGGAGAGGTAACTATCTCAACACCCTTTTGGGGACCGCCCCATAAAGGAGGGCGGCATGATGCCCCAGCCTTATAATCATAAGCAAAATATGCTATCTGATTTTGGGGCGGAGCGTTTCACCCTCACCTTAATCCCCTCCCATCAAGGGAGAGGCGAAATAGCCCCTTTCCCCCTTGTGGAGGAAGGTGAAGCCTGTCCTGAACGGAGTGAAGGAATAAGGGGTAAAGTCCTGCCTAAACAAAGCACAGGTACTTCGTTGATGACCAAAAGGCTAGGGTAAAGAAAGACATTCCGGGATAGGCTCAGGACACCAGAGTGAGGGTGCAAGGCAGCTTGTCCTGTCAATGGCCTTCGGGAGGCGGTGATTGAGGGATGCGTGGATAGCCCCATGCGCCACTCCGCATTCGTCATGAGCAAGAACACTGCCGCGAATACTCGCCAAACCGGGAGCCGGAAGGCGGCGATAGCCCTTGCCGTCTCCCTGGTCCTTTCGGCTGCCCTGACCGCCTGGGTACGTGTTGCCACACCGTTGCCATGGGACGTGGCCCTGGCCCATGCCGTCCAGTCGGAAACCGCGCCCTGGCTAGACACCTTCATGCGGTCCGTCACCTTCCTGAGCGACGACCTCATGGCCATAGGCGGCGTGCTGGCCCTGGCAGGGGCGCTTGCCCTCTGGCGGTGGTGGCCGGAGGCAGTAGTCTTCCTGGGGGTGCTCCTTGCGGACCTCCTGTTGCGAGTGCCCAAGGTCCTCATTGACCGGCCCCGGCCCTCCGCGGAGCTGGTCCGGGTGCTGGAGACTAGCGCCAGCGGCAGTTTCCCCAGCGCCCACACGTTCCACGCGGTCGTGTTCTTGGGTCTGGTCCTCCTGGTGCTGGCGCCGCGCTTGCACAACGCAACCCTGCGCCGGGCGGCAGCGGTATGCAGCCTGGCCCTCATCCTGATCACCGGCATTTCGCGCATCTATGTAGGGGCCCACTGGCCCAGCGACGTGTTGGGCGCCGTTGCCTACGGTGTCCCCACGGTGGGGGCGCTCATGATAGGGTACAAGTGGCTTGCACGGCGTGCGAAGTAGGGACGCAAGAAACGCCTCTCGGAAGGGGGAACCATATGCCGCAACACTACTTGTATAGCGTGCTGTCTACATCTCTGGGATGGATGGGTGCGTTAGGGTCGGAGCGGGGCCTCAGAAGGCTGACGCTGCCCCAGGCGACGCCGGAGGGGGCGATGCAAGGGCTGGGAGAAGAGGCGGGAGCGGCTGAGGACGCTCCCCAGAGCTTTGAGGGCTTGCATCGCCAGCTTGAAGCGTACTTGGGAGGGCGGCTGACAAGGTTTGATCTGACGCTGGACATGGAGGGGTACAGCCCCTTCTTTGGCAGCGCATGGAGGGCTTGCGCCTCCATCCCGGCGGGGGAGACGCGGACGTACCGCTGGCTGGCGACCCAGGCGGGCAACGCCGCCGCGGTGCGCGCCGCCGGCCAGGCTATGGCCCGCAACCCTCTCCCCATCATCATTCCCTGCCACCGCGTGGTCGGCAGTGATGGCGGGCTGCATGGCTATGGCGGCGGCCTGGAGATGAAGCAGCAGTTGCTGGAATTGGAGCGGCGTGCAGTCACCGGCGAGAGAACGCCGTGACGGTTTTACGTCTTCAGGGACTCTCGGAGCCGCCTTCGTCGACCGAATCCGGAGAAAGGCGTTCAGCAAGGACGCGCCGGGCGTCCTCCTGGCGGTCCTCCCGCACCAGCAGGCGGCAGGGGACAAAGGAGACGCCAAGGTAGGAGGCGGTGTCTCCACTGCGGACCATGACGGGGAGGCCCTCGCTCCGCAGGAGCTCGCTCCACATCTCGGCAGTGAGCTGATCGGGAGCGGTCACCAGGTAGACCCAGCGGCTCTTGGCAGGCATGGGCCTCAGTATATACCCTTCGGAATCGTTTCCTGCAACCTCTCCCCCTCCGACTCCTCGGTCTTTGGTTTTGTGGCTGGATGGCGGTACCCTGAAGGTCACTAACAAAACACCTTATCCCAGCTTAGGCACGTGCTTCACCCTCACCCTTGCCCTCTCCCTTCAAGGGGGCTTTGCACCTGAAGTCGGGAAGGTGCAGGAAACCTTGGGTTTCCTGCCGGGGTCTGGGGGGTCCCCAGATTCAAGCTCCCCCTCTCCTGCAGGAGAGGGGACTTCAGGGGGTGGGATGGAGGAGCGATTGAAGCGTTTTGCCGACAGCAAAGTTATCTGGTTGATAACCATAAGGGTGCGGCATCAAGACGACAAACAGATGCACCAGCCTTAGGCTGTAGTGGTAAGGTTTCTCCCCGGCGCTCGGAGAACCGAAAGACCCTGCTTCCGACTTCTTCCCTGGACGGGCGCAGGACCTGTCCTGAGGGTCCCGAGGTGACAGGCCCTTCCCGCAGGGGAAAGAAGGAAACGGCTAGATGCGCGGGTCTTTGCCAACCACTGCCTCTGCCACCAGACGGCGCTGGATCTTGCCGGTGGCCGTCTTGGGGATCTGAGTCACGATGTAGATAGTGCGCGGCACCTTGAAGTCCGCCAGGCGCTCCCGGCAGTGCTTGACCAGCTCGGCCTCGGTAGCCTGACCGCTGAGGACAACGGCGGCGGCGGCCTCCTCTCCGTGGGTGGCATGAGGAACGCCAAAGGCCACCGCCTCGGCCACGGCAGGGTGAGAAAGCAGCGCCTCGTCTATCTCCAGGGGGGCAATCTTCTCGCCGCTGCGGTTGATCAGCTCCTTGATTCGCCCCACCAGGGAGAGGTAGCCGTCGGCGCTGATGACGCCCTCGTCGCCGGTACGGAACCAGCCATTGACGAAGGAGGAGGCATTGGCCGTCGGGTTGTCCTCGTACGCGCTGATCACATTGGGTCCCTGGATGACCACTTCACCCTGCGCGCCTCCGGGCAGCAGAGCACCCACAGCGTCCATGATGGCGATCTCTACACCCGTGGCCACTCCAACGCTGCCGGGGACCCGCCGACCGGGGGGCAATGGGTTGGAGGCCATCTGGTGGGAGGCTTCGGTCATGCCGTAAGCCTCAAGAACAGGTACCGAAAAGCACGCCTCCATCTCGCTCATCAGGCCGGGGGAAAGGGGAGAGCTACACGAGCGGATGAAGCGCAGGCTCTGGCGGAGAGACTGGTCAACGCTGCTACCGCTCCTTGCCCGGGCTACCAGGGCCTGGTGCATGGAGGGGACGGCGGTGTACCAGGTGACCCGGTGCTTCTTGACCCCCGGCCAGAAGTTCAGGGGGTTGAAACGAGAGGGCACCAGCACAGTGCCGCCAGAGGCCAGGGTGGCGAGGGTGGAGGCCACTAGGCCGTGGACGTGGAACAGGGGCATGATGCACAGGGAAACGTCGTCCGGGGTCAGGTTGTAGGTGCGGACGATCGTGCTCACGGAGGCAACGATGTTGCGGTGCCGCAGGGGGACACGCTTGGGCCTGCTGGTGGTGCCGCTGGTGTGGAGCACCAGGGCCACGTCGTCGGCGCCTGCGAAGCCGCTCCCAGGGTTGGGCCTGGCTCTCGAGTTGGCCCCTCCGAACACAACTCTCCCCCCTGCCTCCAGGCTGGCGATGAAACGCACCGTCCCCGGGGCCGCCATGCTCAGGGCAACCTCGGCTCCCTGGGGTGGCGTGATGATGGCCTTGGGCTTGGTGTCCTCCAAATAGAACTGGAACTCATCGGCTTTGTAGGCCTGGTTTAGAGGGGCTGCGGTGCCTGCGGTGGCTGCGGCAAGGAAGGCGATGATGGCCTCTGGGCCATTGGGCAGGACGATGGCCACGCGGTCGCCGGGGCGAATGCCCTGGGAACGGAGCTGAGAGGCCAGGGTAGCCACCTGCTCCCTGAGGGAGGCGTAGGTGATGGTGGGACCATCCGGCACCTGGATAGCGGCCCGGGCAGGCGCCCCTTGCGCCAGCAGGTCAAAGAGGGTGGCGGCCTGGGTGGTCTCTCTCATATCGCGGGCGCTCCTTCATTCACGGCTGCCGGGGGGAGCGGAGGTGCGCCTCCCACAGGGCAAGGTTAGAAGCCCTTTCAAAATGGCTCTCGGCGACTCAGCCTTATGTTCAAGGAATAAATATGTCGCCGGTGAGACTCAACCTCTCCCCCTGTAGTCCCCCTCTCCTCCCAGGAGAGGGGGACTATGTT
>JACQUH010000049.1 GCA_016210375.1 Chloroflexota bacterium | reverse complement strand
GGTACAGGGGCAGGGTGGCGACCAGGGTCTTGCCTTCGCCGGTCTTCATCTCGGCGATGGCGCCCTGGTGCAGCACCATGCCGCCCAGGAGCTGCACGTCGTAGTGACGCTGCCCAATGGCGCGCACGGCGGCCTCGCGCACGGCGGCGAAGGCTTCCGGCAGCAGGTCCTCCGGGGTCTCGCCCTGGGCGAAGCGCTCCCTGAACTCCTGGGTCCTGGCGCGTAGCTCTTCGTCGGAGAGGCGCTGGAAGTCCGGCTCCAGGGCGTTGATTTCGTCAACCCGCTTCTGGAAACGACGGAGCACCTTCTCGTTGGTGTTGATGAGGGGTTTGAGGAGGGATGTGACCATGGTCAGTTCCTGTCTTCAGCAATAGTACGCCTAGCACTATTCGTCCTGCTGTATGTGGAGGTCCTTGAGAATCTTTTGCACCGTTCCCGTGGGGATTTCCCCCTTGTGTCTGGGAACGATGGTTCGGAAAGTAGTGCCAGGGACGCCCCAAACTTCGTGCCGGCTTCCTTCCATGTACATCAGAGCGCCGTGCCGTGTCAGCAATCTAGTCAGTTCACCATATCTTACCCAGGTACCGTCACTGGGATGACAGTGATAACCAGCGACCCGTGGGTTTCTGCCATCTCAGGCAGCGGCAATCCGCGTTCTTTGGAAGCCTGAATATAGAGAGAGATGGCTTCCTGGATGTCCGTGAGCACTTCCTCCAGAGTATCGCCGTCTACAAAGCAGCCGGGCAGGATGGTGCACTCGGCCCGGTAGCCGACACCCTCCGCGGTGCTGATCTGCACCGGCATAGCGTAGGTTCTGGCGACGGCCATTCTGCTGGCTCCCTCCCTACGGCTCAAACATGGCCCCTACGGATAGGCCGCTGTGGATCCTGTGGATGGCCTCGCCCAGGAGGGGCGCCACGGAGAGCACCGTGATCTTGGGGTGGCGTTTGCCATCGGCCATGGGCAGCGTGTCTGTGATGACAAGCTCCTTCAGGTTGCTGGCAGCCACGCGGTCTACCGCGCCCGCCGATAGCACGCCGTGGGTGCAGCAGGCGTATAGCTCCGTGGCCCCCCGGGCCTCAAGGACCTTGGCCGTGGAGACCAGCGAGCCGCCGGTGTCAATCTCGTCGTCCACTATGATTGCGGTCTTGCCGCCAACGTCACCAATGACGTTTAGGGTTTCAATACGGTCGTTGTTGCCCATGCGGCGCTTCTCCATGATGGCCAGGGGAGAGTCCAGGCGGGAGGCCATGTTCCTGGCGCGCTTGGTGGCGCCAATGTCCGCGGCTACAACCACCGTATCCACAAGCTCCTTCTCGGCAATGTACCTGGCCAGGATGGGCAGCGCCGTCAGCTCGTCCACGGGGATGTTAAAGAACCCCTGGATCTGTCCGGCGTGCAGGTCAGTGGTCAGCACGCGGTCGGCCCCTGCGGTGGTAAGCAGATCGGCCACCAGGCGCGCCGTGATGGGCACCCGGGGCTGGTCCTTCTTGTCCGTGCGGCCGTAGGCGTAGTAAGGGATCACGGCGGTGATGCGCCCGGCGGAGGCCCGCTTGGCGGCGTCCACCATGATGAGCAGCTCCATGATCTTGTCGTTCACCGGGTAGCAGAAGGGCTGCACCAGGAAGACATCCCGCTGGCGGATGTTCTCGCCGAACTGGACGAAGGTGTTGTCGTTGGCGAACTTGAAGACGTTGACCTCCCCCGGAGGTATCCCCAGGTAGTCGCAAATAGAGCGGGCCAGCTCGCCGTGAGCGGTGCCGCTGAACACTCGTAGCTCTTCAAAAGGGGGCATTAGCGACCTCTATAGTTGGCCTTGCGCTTCTCCCGGAAGGCTGCGACGCCTTCTTGGTGGTCCTGGGACGTGAGGGTTATGGTCTCGGCGGCTGCGGCCATCTGCATGGCGGTCTCCAGGTCAAACTCCATACCTTTATAGAGCATGAGCTTGGCCAGGCGGATGGCGATGGGAGGCCCCTGGGCGATACGCTCCGCCATATCCATGGTAAAGCCTTCCAACCGGTCTGGCTCCACCAGGTGGTTCAACAGGCCGCACTGCCTGGCCTCCTCAGCCTCCAGGAAGTCGCCCGTGAAGAGGAGCTCCGCGGCCTTGCCGATGCTGCCCAGGGCCCGGGCGTACAGCCAGGTGCCGCCGTAGCCGGGGAACAGGCCGATGCGCACGAAGGCCACCATGAAGCGGGCCGCCGGCGAGCCGATGCGGATGTCGCAGGCGCAGGCCAGGTCAAAACCTGCGCCCACGGCCACGCCGTTGACCATGGCGATGGTGGGCTTCTCCATGCGCTGGAGGCCGAGGATGAGGCGCTGGGCGTTGCGAAAGCCCCGGCGGACCTCTTCGGCGCTGCGCTCCCCGGAGTGGGGGCCTTGCTCCTGGCCGCCGGCCATGCCGCCGGTGTCGGCGCCGGAGCAGAAGCCGCGCCCCGCCCCCGTGAGCACCAGGACACGCATGTCGTCATCCAACGCCACGTTTTCCACCGCATCCGCCAGCTCCATGCCCATCTGCCGGTTGATGGCGTTCAGGCGCTCCGGCCGGTTCAGGGTGAGCCTGGCGATGTGGGTCTCGGGGTTTTTCTCCAGGATGACCGATTCGTAGGGGGGCATGGGAGCCTCGCTTGCCAAAATTCCCTGCCAGGCGATTATAGCACAGGGGGGCGACCTGCTCAGGTGGTTCATTCCCATCGGGTGGGCGCTGTGCTAGAGTGTGACTCAGAGAAGGAGGTGTGCTATGGTATCGCGGAGACAACGGGCGCGCAGCGCAGGGACGGCAGCGCCAGAAGGGGCGTTTCCTATAGAGGTTAGGGGGGTGGAGGCAACCTATGCCTTGCAGGAGGCTCCACACAGGTCAGTAACCAGTAAAACGCAGAATGAAATAGCTAAACTAGAAACCAGGGTAGCTGCACTGGAGCGGGAGGTAGAGACGCTCAAGGGTGCTGAAAGGGAGGTCCTGCAGCTTCGGTCAATCACGCAAGAACAGGCGAAAAAGGAGATTCGGAAGTTGTTCGCACGAGGCAACGTGTATTACATCTCGGAGGTTGCCGAACGGCTATCATTGCCCGATGAACAGGTAGTCTCGGTCATTCAAGAGCTTGAGAAGGAAGGGGCGATTCAGCAGCATGAGCGACTCTAGAAACGCAGGAGATGGGATACGAGGGATTCAGATTGTCATACTCGCGGAAACCATCCGGACCGACACGAAGAGGGTAACCCTGACGAGCAGTCATACAGGTATGCGGGCAAAGGCCAGAGGCGAGGCGTACGCCTACATAGACATAGCCTTTCAGTCAGTTCCCAGGCGTCTCAGGCCACTGTCCTGAAGCGTGGTTATGTTGCTGCCGTCCCCCTGGATACTTGCGCTGGCGTCCTATCCCTCATGCCGCTGGGCGTAAGTCCGTAAGAGGTGAGTCCTACGGGCCTGTCCCGAAACAATATGAAGTGTTGTCCGCAGTGGGCATAAGACTCCGATGAGGAGAAGGCGCTATGAAGAAAGTGGTCATCATCAGCGGGGCCAGGACGCCCGTCGGCAGGTTCGGCGGGGCGTTCAAGGATATGCCAGCCTCGGACCTGGGGGCCATCGCCATCCGGGCTGCCCTGGAACGGGCGGGCCTGCCGCCGTCCCAGGTGGACGAGGTCATCCTGGGCAACGCCTTGCAGTCCGAAGAGGCGGGCTACGCCGCTCGTCTCGCCGCGCTGAAGGCCGGCGTCCCCCAGGAGGCGCCGGCCATCGCCGTCAACCGCCAATGCTCCTCGGGGCTGGAGGCCATCAACCTGGCAGCCCTGGCCATACGCGCGGGAGAAGCGGAGGTGGTGGTGGCCGGCGGCCTGGAGAGCATGAGCACCGCACCGTACCTGGTGCGCCATGTCCGCTGGGACGGCTTGCGCATGGGGAACGGCGTCCTTGACGACTCTCTGGTGGAGGCCCTGAGCTGCCCGGTGCATCACTACCACATGGGGGTGACAGCGGAGAACGTGGCCGCCGCCTTTGAGGTGAGCCGGGAGGACCAGGACGCTTTGGCCCTCCTGAGCCACCAGCGGGCGGTCAGGGCCTGGGAGGATGGACGGTTCGCGGGCCAGGTCGTCCCTGTCTCCGTGCCCCAGCGCAGGGGCAACCCCGTTGTCGTGGAGCGGGACGAGCAACCCCGGGCAGATACGACCCTGGAGTCCCTGGCTGCTCTGAAGCCGGCCTTCAAAAAAGATGGCACCGTTACAGCAGGCAACTCCTCGGGCGTCAACGACGGGGCTGCCGCAGTGGTGGTGATGTCTGAGGAGCGGGCCAGGGCCCTGGGACTGATACCGCGCCTTGCCTGGGTAGGCCGTGCCGTCGCCGGCGTGGACCCGGCCCTCATGGGCACGGGACCTGTCCCGGCGGTGCGCAAGGTGCTGGCCAGGACAGGGTTGGCCCTGAAGGACATTGACCTGGTGGAGCTGAACGAGGCCTTTGCCGCCCAGGCCCTCTACTGCATCCGGGAGCTGCGACTGGATATGGAGAAGACCAACGTCAACGGGAGCGGCATCTCCCTGGGCCACCCAGTAGGCGCCACGGGAGCGATCATGACGGTAAAGCTTATGGAGGAGATGTCGCAGCGGGACAAGGAGTTTGGCCTGGTGACCATGTGCGTCGGCGGCGGCCAGGGTTGCGCCACGGTCTTCCAGCGTCTGGCCTGATGGCCCGCCGTACCAGAGGGGATCAGGTTGGCGGGTTCCGTTTGCTGAGGGGTGTCCTGCATTCCCCCGACTGATGGTCTTTGACAAACTAACCTGCCACGTGGGTACCGACCTAACCCCCTTTGGCTCCCCCTTCCCTTGGGGGAAGGGGGAGAAGATAGGTTTGAATGGGTGTGATGCGGCTTTGCCGCATCACACCCATTCTTCACAACATCGTCCCCCTCCCCTCCCAGGGGCTTTGCACCAAAAGTCATGAAGGTGCAGGAAACCTTGGGTTTCCTGCCGGGGTCTGGGGTGTCCCCAGATTCAAATTCCCCCTCTCCAGCAGGAGAGGGGGACAAACGGGGTGAGGTGAAAGCACTTTTGGAACAAGGCCCCTCCCAGGAGAGGGGTCCCACAGGGGGAGAGGTTGGCTCTCGTTGGCCTCATAATTAGTCAAAGACCACAAGTCGGGGGTTGGGTGGACTGAAAACCTGGCACTTTAGTGCCAGGGGACGGCGCCTCCACTCCCACGCAGGCAGAACCGGTTGGCGGCGAACGTTGAACCTGACCCTAGCCTCCGCTACAATAGGGACATCTTTGCCCTGGCTGTCACACCTGCGGCTCTTCTCGCTCGCACAGGGCTGAAACAGGTCGTACCCCCTTTGCAATCCCCCACGCGCCTCAAAGGCATGGCAGACTACGGCCCCGAGGATGTCCTGCTGCGGGAAGCTATCGGAGCAGCCCTGTGCACCCACCTGGCTGGCTACGGCTACCGCCGTATTGACACCCCGGTCCTTGAGCCGACAGACCTGCTGCTGCGCAAGTCCGGGGGCGAGCTGGCCAGCAGGATGTACACCTTCTCCGACCCCGGCGGCCACAGGGTAAGCCTGCGCCCGGAGCTCACCTCCTCTGTGGTGCGGGCGTACCTTGATGGCCTGCACCCCGCCGAGCTGCCTGCCCGCTACTGCTACCTGGGGCCGGTCTTCCGCTACCAGGTGGAGGAGGGCGCTGGCTATCGCCAGTTCACCCAGGCAGGGGCGGAGGTCCTGGGCGCGAAGGGGCCGGGGGCCGACGCCGAGGTCATGGCCATGGCCTGCCAGGGTATCGCGCGTCTGGGCGTGAGCGGCTGCCAGCTTGTCGTGGGGCACCTGGGTTTTGTTGGCGCGCTGCTGGAATCCCTGGGCCTTTCCGACCGGGCCAGGCTCTTCCTCCTCAGCCACCTTTCGCAGTTGGGACGGGGACCCGAGGGAGTCGCCCAGGTGCGGGAACAGGCCAGCGCCCTGGAGCTTCTTCGGGGAGGCGCCGGGACCGACGGCTCCGAGGCCGCGCCCCTGGACGAGGCGGGCATTGCCCTGATAGAGCGCTACTTCCAGACAACATCCGCTGCCTCTGCCTTCGGTGTGCGGACGCCCCAGGAGATCCGTGAACGTTTCCTTCGGAAGCAGTCCCTGCGGCAGGGGGCTGAGCACGTAGGAGAGGCCCTGGAGCTGGTGGCCCAGGTGTCCCAGGTGCGAGGTGCTCCGGCCCAGGCCTTTGGCAAGGTGCGGGGCCTGGTGCGCGCTCCAGCGGCTCGGGCGGAGATGGACCGGCTGGAAGAGGCCCTGGGCCTGCTGTCCCACTACGGGCTGGATGGGCAGGTGTCCCTGGACCTGGGCCTGGGCAGGGGTATCGCCTACTACACAGGCGTCGTTTTTGAGGTCCACCATGCGATAATGGGGGATGTATCCCTGGGAGGCGGGGGCCGCTACGACGGCCTGGCGCAGGCACTGGGCGGCGGGGAGCCTATCCCTGCCATGGGGTTCGCCTGGACCCTGGAGCATGTCGTTGAGCTGGTAAACCGCGCGGGCCTGGAGCACCGGTGGCGACCCCAGGGGAATGCCCTGCTCGTGCGGGCCAGGGATGCCGTTGCCCAGGGGTCGGCCATCCAGGAGGCGGAGCGCCTGAGGGGGCAAGGGTACACTGTGGAGATTGAACCCTCCCTGCGGCCTCTGAGGGCCTGCGTCCTGTATGCCCAGGCCAGGGCCATCAAGGGCATCGCCACGGTAGACCGGCAGGGAAAGGTTGTGCATACGGATGTCCCAGAACGGCAATGAGCCGCTGAGGCTCGCCATACCCAGCGATGGAGAAATGTACGAGGCCACCCTTGGCTTCCTGGGCGAGTGTGGCCTGGCGGTGCACCGCGGGAATACCCGCCGCTACACCGGCTCACTAGGCTCTCTTCCCGGCGTCCTGGTGCTTTTCCAGCGGGCCGCCGATATTACCGGCAAGGTGGAGGAGGGCAGCGCAGACGTGGGCCTGGTGGGGCTGGACCGCTTCTCCGAGTCCCATACCGACGATGGCGACGGCCTCATCATCTGCGAGGACCTGGGGTACAGCCAGTGCGAGCTGGTGCTGGCCGTGCCTGTGGCCTGGGTGGATGTGACAGAGATGGCGGACATGGCAGACCTGGCCCTGGAGTTCCGCGAGCGGGGCCGCGACCTGCGGGTCGCCACCAAGTACCCGCGCCTGACCCAGCGCTCCTTCTATGGCCGGGGCATCAACTACTTCACCCTGGTGCAGTCCAGCGGCACCCTGGAGGCAGCGCCTCTCATGGGGTTTGCCGATGTCATCGTGGACATCTCTGCCACGGGCACCACCCTGCGGGAGAACCAGCTCAAGACCCTGGTGGATGGCACGCTGCTGCGCTCCCAGGCCTGCGTCATCGGCAACCGCCGGACCCTTGGGGACAGCCCTGCGAAACAGGAGCTGGCCCGCCGCCTGATAGAGCGCATTGAGGGACACCTGGAGGCCGGCCACTACTTCCGCATCACCGCCAACGTGCGGGGCAACTCGCCCGAGCAGGTGGCGCGGGCCATCCTGGACCGCAAGGACCTCGCGGGGCTGAAGGGGCCCACGGTTGCCCAGGTGTATACGCCCGAGGGGGATAGCTGGTTCGCCATCACCGTGGTGGTGCCCCAGTCCGCCCTTCAGGACGCCCTGGACTACCTGCGGGCCGTGGGCGGTATTGGCATCTCCGTGCTCCAGCCACGATACGTGTACCACGGGGCCTCGCCTACCTTCCAGCGCCTCCAGCAGTCCCTGCGTGAGGGGAGGTGACGGCCTGTGCCGAACCTCACCGCCCACCTGGACATTGCCCTGGAATGTGCGGCCAGCCTTTCTCATGACGCCATCGGCGAGCACCTGGGCGCCTTTCTCCTGGGGAGCTGCACCCCGGACATCCGCATGGTCACCCACGGCCACCGCGATGATACTCACTTCGCGCCCATCAGCAACGACATCCTGGGGGCGGGAATGGCCAGCATGTTCCAGGCGCACCCCGGCCTAGCCACGGCGGGCGCGCTCTCGGCAAGCACCCAGGCCTTCATGGCGGGCTACATATCCCACCTACTGGCGGACGAGGCGTGGATCATCAAGATGTATCGGCCCTACTTCGGCAACCGTGAGGTGTACCCGGACGAGGTGACGGCCAACGTCATGGACAGGGCCGTGCAGTTGGACATGGACCGCCTGGCGGTGGAGCGACATGCCGGTTTTCAAAGGGTTGCCCCTGCCCTGACCGAGGCCCACCAGGGAGTGAATGTGGAGTTCCTGAACCGTCAAACCCTGGCCGAGTTCCGGCAGCGAGTCGCAGAATCTGCGCAACGCCCCTTCACCTGGGAGCGGCTGCTGTTCATGGCCCGCCGCCAGTACCCGCAAGAGAATGGCACAGCCCAGGCCATCGCCCAGCAGTTCCTGGACGCTTTGCCGCACAGCCTGGAGCAGGTGTACCGGCAGGTGCCCCGCAGGGCCGTTGGAGAGTACCGAGAGACCATCGTCCGGGCCTGGGGCCGGGCGATGGAGGGGTACCTGCCGTGAGGGTGCTCAGGGGGATGCAGCAGGCGAGGGAGTTCGTCGCGGGCCGTGGCAACCTCCTGTCCCAGGAGATACCCATGCCCCTTGCCCAGGAGGTGGCCCGTCGGAGCCAGGAGATCTTCGGCCAGCCCTACACCATCCACGAGGTGGTATCCCGTATCCTCCAGGAGGTGAGAAGAGGGGGCGACGCCGTCCTCAAAGAACTGACCCTGCGCATTGACGGCATCGCACTGACCGAGCTAGAGGTGCCTCCCTCGGCCATGGAGGACGCCCTGGAGGGCCTGCCCAGGGAGCTTCGGAGCGCTCTGGAGATGGCAGCGGAGCGAGTGACGCAGTTCGCGGTAGCCTCTGCGCCCAGGAGTTGGCACGACGCTGAGACCGGGCTGGGGGAGATGGTGGTGCCTCTGGAACGAGTGGGCGTCTACTCCCCGGGCGGTACAGCGGCGTATCCGTCCACCGTCATCATGACCGTCTGCGTGGCCCGTGCCGCGGGCGTCAAAGAGGTGATCCTCTGCACCCCGGCCCGGGACGGCCTCAACGCCAGCCCCGTGGCGCTGGCGGCGGCCCATATCGCCGGGGCTGACCAGGTCTTCCGCATTGGCGGCGCCCAGGCCATAGCCGCCATGGCCTATGGCACGGAGTCGGTGCCCCGAGTGGACAAGATATGCGGGCCAGGCAACCTGTTTGTGTCGCTGGCCAAGCAGCAACTCTTCGGCCAGGTGGGGATTGACGGCGTCTTTGGACCGACGGAGACCGTCGTGGTGGCGGACGGGGCCGCGAACGCCGCGCTGTGCGCTGCGGACCTGCTGGGCCAGGCGGAGCACGACATCCTGGCTACCCCGGTGCTCATCACCACCTCCGAGGTCCTGTTGAAGCGGGTGGAACAGGAGCTGGCCTCCCAGCTTGAGGGCCTCTCGCGCAGGGACATCGCTGCCGCGGCCCTGAACGGGCAGGGCGCCCTGGTCCTGATGGACACCCTGGAGGAGGCGATAGAGGTGGGCAACCTTATTGCGCCGGAGCACCTGTGCCTGAACGTGAATGACCCCTGGCGATGGGTCTCCCTGGTCCGTAACGCTGGTGGGCTGTTCCTGGGCGCCAGTTCCGCCGAGGTCATGGGGGACTACGTGGCGGGCCCCAGCCACACGTTGCCCACCCACGGGACGGCGCGGTTTGCCTCCTACCTGGGGGTGGACCAGTTCATCAAGCGCATCCCGGTGGTGGCGCTCAGCCCGGAGGCGGCGCGCCAACTCGCCTCCGCCGCCGCAACCATTGCCTATGCCGAGGGGTTCACCGGCCACGCCCGCGCTGCAGAGCTGCGGGCCAGGGCATAACATGCCCTGCGCAACCAGGGGCTTAGAAACTATCTCAGGATGTTTATGTACTGCCCCTGATGGTCATCAACCAAATACTTGTGCTGCTATGGTTCCGACCTCTCCCCCTGGGGTCCTCCTATCCGTGGCAGAGAAGGGGACGATGACTTGAGGAATCTTCCCCCCTTCCCGTGCGGGGAGAACCTGTCCTTAAATGAGCCGAAGCCCTGAGCGCAGTGAACGGGGAAGCGAAGGAGGGAGCCAGAGGGGTTAGGTTATTTAGTCAATAACCATCAGGCTGGGGTGAAATAGCCATTTTGAGATAGTTACTAAGAAGGCTTCCAAATGGCCCGACAACCTCTTGCCGAATCTGCCAGAGTAGCTTAGGATGCTTCTAGCAATCAACCGCAAGCCAGGGAGGAAGCATGGAAGCCTATTGTCTGAAGTGCAGGACCAAGCGTGAGATTTCCCGCCCCCAGCAGGTGAAGCTGAAGAACGGGCAGGCAGCTACCCAGGGCACATGTCCCGTATGTGGGACCAAGGTATACCGCCTGGGCAAGGCGTAGGAGGTTCCGGCTTCCTGTCCTGGCGGCAAGCGAGTAAAAAGGTGTGCCCACCCCGGGGTGGGCACACTTCTCTGTTCAAGGCCTAGCTGAGGGGCGTTACGCGCTGGCGTACAGCCGCTCCAGCCGTTTCAGCTTCAGTTCCTCGCCTACGTGGGATTGGATAGCATCAAAGGTCTCTACGTCCCACTCGGAGACGAAGGTGATGGCGGTCCCACCTTTGCCCATGCGGGCAGTCCTGCCAATGCGGTGGACGTACTCTTCAAGGTTGCTGGGCATGTCGTAGTTGATGACGTGAGAGATGTCGGAGATGTCAAGCCCCCGCGCAGCCACGTTGGTCGCTACCAGGAGGCGCAGACGGTGGGCGCGGAACAGCTTCATAACGGCGTCCCGCTGGGCCTGAGTCATATCACCGTGAATGCCCTGGACGTCGTACCTGCGGCGCTGGAGGTGGCGGACCAGGTCGTCCACGCCAGCCTTGGTGCGCCGGAAGATGAGGGCCTGGGTGATCTCTCCCGGCGAATGCAGCAGCTCCTCTAGGGCTTTGGTCCGGTCTCGCTGCGCCACCTCGTAATACACCTGCTCTACCTGCTCCACTGGCTTCGCCTCCCCACCTACCCGCACCCACTGGGGGTCCCGCATGTACCGGTGAGCCAGCCGCTTGATTGGCTCCGGCATGGTGGCGGAAAAGAGGAGCATCTGCCGCCTTCGGGGAGTCTGACGCAGGATTCGGTCTATGTCCGGTGCGAAGCCAATGTCCAGCATCTCGTCCGCTTCGTCCAGAACCACTGTCTTGACCTTGTCCAGCCGTATGGTCCCCCGCTCCATGT
>JACQUH010000059.1 GCA_016210375.1 Chloroflexota bacterium | reverse complement strand
GTGTGATGCGGCAAGGCCGCATCACACCGATTCAAACCAAACTTCTCCCCCTTCCCGCATCGGGAAGGGGGATTAAGGGGGTTAGGTCGGCACCCAATTGACAGATTATTTTGTCAATGACCGACAGGGGGCGGTACCAAAGGGAGTTCTGAGATAGTTACTACGTGCCTTTCCGCCACTCCCGAACCTCTGCCGCCGTATCCGGGCGGGCAAGGGCCATCTCCAGCGATGCGCGGAGCAGGCCCAGGGGCGTGCCACAGTCGTAGCGCACCGCCTGGTAGCGGTAGGCATAGAGGGGGTGGTAGGCCATGCAGCGGGCGATGCCATCGGTAAGCTGGATCTCGCCGATGGCGCCGGGCCGGGTCTCGGCCAGGGAATCAAAGACCTCCGGCATGAGGATGTACCGGCCCACGATGCCCAGATTGGATGGGGCGGTATCGGCAGGAGGCTTCTCCACAACGCCCTGGAGACGGTAGGTGCGGCTATCTATCTCCCCATTGGGGGCCAGCTCCACCACACCATAGGCGGAAATGCGGCTCTTCGGGACCTCTTCTACGGCCACGAAGTTGCCGGGGCTGCGCTGCCAGGCGCGGAGCATCTGGGCCAGTACTGGCTCGTCGCCGACCAGGAGGTCGTCGGGGAGGATGACAGCGAAAGGCTCGCCGCCTACGGCCTCCCTGGCGCACAGCACAGCGTGGCCCAGGCCGAGCTGCCTCTCCTGTACCGGGTAGCTGAAGGTGAGGCGTTCGTTCATCTCCTGGAGCTCGTGGGCAACGGCGTCCATGGCCCGGGTGCGCAGGAGGTGGTCAATGGCGGCGGAAGGCTTGAAGTACTCCTGGAGGGCCTCTTTGCCAGGGGAAACGACGATAGCTATGTGGTCCATCCCCGAGGCCAGGGCCTCCTGCACCACATAGTGGATGGTGGGCCGGTCCACCACGGGCGCCAGCTCCTTGGGCACCGCCTTGGTGAAAGGCAGGAAGCGAGTGCCCAGGCCAGCAGCGGGGATAACAGCGGTGTGTATCCGCATGGCAGTGCCATTCTACAGGGTAGGTTGACAGGGGGAAAGGGGCATGGCAGTATGGGAACTGGGTCGTGCTAGGCGGGGAGCTAGCGGTGCCCTGTAACCCGCAATCCGCTCTAGCGGGGCTGAATTCCCCTCTGAGGCCCAGCCTCTGGCCTCTATCCCCGGTGATGCCGCTAGAGGGCCGGGCCCTGCGCGTCGGATACCCGCGAACCCCGCCAGGTTCGGAAGGAAGCAACGGTAAACGGGGCCCTCCGAGCGCCGCAGACCCTCCGGCTCTTGGTACCCGTCGGGTACGCTCTGGGGTCATGGTCAAGGAGGGGTGCACGGCCTTTTTTGCATGGCTGCGGAAGCACTACACCCTGTTGGTCACGGAGGAAACGGCCTAACCCCCTTGGTCCTCCTTCCCGATGTGGGAAGGGGGAGAAGAAAATAGAAGCATCTGTGGCACGGCAGAGCCGTGCCACAGATGCTTCTACCAAAAAACTCTTGCCGCCATGAAACCCTCTGCTGTAGAAGTGAACTCTCCCAAGGGGCAGCTCCGGCGACTGGGCCTTGCCCCGCAGAAGAGGTTGGGGCAGAACTTCCTGGTGGGGCAAGGCGTGGTACACATGGTCCTGAAGGCGGCGGAGGTAGGCCCCCAGGATACGGTGGTGGAGGTCGGCCCCGGCCTGGGCGTGCTCACCAAGGAGCTGGTCGCCTCGGCGGGACGGGTGCTCGCGGTGGAGACCGACCGAGATCTGGCCGAGGCGCTGAGACAAGAGATGACAGACGCCGCCAACCTCACCCTCACCTGTGCGGACGCTCGGGAGGTGGACGTGGGCGCCCTCGCTGGCGGCTCCCCCTACAAGCTGGTGGCAAACCTGCCCTACTACGCCGCCAGCCCTATCTTGCGCCATTTCCTGGAATCGGACCATCGGCCCACGAGGGCGGTGATCATGGTGCAGCGCGAGGTGGCCAGGAACATGACGGCGCAGCCGGGCCAGATGTCCCTGATGTCCGTGGGCGTGCAGTTCTACGGCAGGCCCCGCATCGTGGGGTACGTGCCGCCCTCGGCCTTCTACCCGCAGCCCAAGGTGACGTCGGCGATAGTATGTATAGAGGTGTATCCCAAGCCTGCGGTGGACGTGGAGAACCGGCGGGCCTTTTTTGAGGTAGTGCGGGCCGGCTTCAGCGCGCCCCGCAAGCAGCTCCGCAACTCCCTGGCCGCAGGGCTTGGGGTACCGCCATCAGAGGCGGAGGCGCTGTTGCAGGCGGCGGGTGTGGACCCGCGTCGGCGGGCAGAAAGCCTGTCCCTGGAAGAGTGGGGCCCGCTGTACTGGGCCGTGGCAGCCAAGGAGGCCCATGCAGGTTCAGGCGCGGGCTAAGATCAACCTCTGCCTGGAGGTGCTGGGCCGCCGCCCCGACGGCTACCACGAGGTGGCGAGCGTCCTGCACACCCTGGACCTGGCGGATGAGCTTGCCTTTGAACCGGCGGATACCCTGAGCCTGCACTGCGAGCCGGAGGTCGGCCCGCTGGACGACAACCTGGTGACGCGGGCGGCGCGGCTGCTCCGGCAGCGCACTGGCTGCCACAAAGGGGCGTCCATTGCCCTGCAGAAGGCCATTCCCGTGGCCGCCGGCCTGGGCGGTGGCAGCAGCGACGCCGCAGCAACCCTCACGACGCTCAACACCCTCTGGGGCCTGGGCCTATCGCGCAGTGAGCTTTCGGCTCTGGGGGCAGAGCTCGGGTCCGACGTGCCTTTCTTCCTGCAAGGCGGCTGTGCCCTGGCCCAGGGCAAAGGGGAGGTGCTGACGGCGCTGCCTCCCCTGGGTGGCTGGTGGGCCGTGGCGCTGGACCCCGGCATCCGGGTTGAGGGCAAGACCACTCGGCTGTACGCGCTGCTCCGGGAGCGGGACTTCACCGACGGCTCCACCACTAGATCGCTGGCCGGGGACATACTGAAGGGGCGTCTGGAAACGGCAGACATGACAGAAATGGGCAACGTCTTTGAGAGCGTGGCGGAGGAGGCATTCCCCGGCCTCTCCCGCTACCGCCGGGCGTTCCTGAAGGCGGGGGCGCCCTTTGTGCGCCTCTCTGGGAGCGGCCCGGCGCTGTTCACCCTGGTCGGCAGCCGCGAAGAGGCGGAGGGCGTCGGCGGGAGGCTGCGAAAGGGAGGGCTATCGGGACACGTGGCGGCGCTGGTAGCGGGGGTCCCGTTTGCTTGACAGTGACGTTTAGCATGACCTGGCACTAAAGTTCTTTGATTAATTGTGCTGCCAATGTGAACCGACCTCTCCCCCTATAGTCCCCCTCTCCGCATCGGAGAGGGGGACTTCTATCAGAAGAAACTGTCTGATGCGGCAAGGCCGCATCAGAC
>JACQUH010000048.1 GCA_016210375.1 Chloroflexota bacterium | reverse complement strand
CTCCACTTCAAGGCCATCGCGGAGAGCACCGATCTCCCCTGCATCCTGTACAACGTGCCCAGCCGGACCGTCCGGAACATGGCGGCGGAGACCACCGTGCGCCTCAGCGGCGTCAAGAACATCGTGGGCGTCAAAGAGGCCAGCGGCGACATGGAGCAGGTCGCCCGCATCATCACCGAGGCCGAGGCGGGCTTCAGGGTGTGGAGCGGAAACGACGCCGACACCTTCCTCCTCATGTGCCTGGGCGGGTACGGCGTGGTCAGCGTCGCCAGCCACCTGATCGGGGCGCAGATCAAGGCCATGATGAACATGGTGCTGGATGGCAGCGTTGCCGGAGCGGCGGCGGAACACCGGCGGATGCTCCCGATGTTCAAGGGCCTCTTCGTTGTAGCCAACCCTATCCCCGTCAAGTACTGCGTCAACCTGGCCGGCTTCAACGTCGGCAGCCCTCGCCTGCCTCTGAACGAGCCGGACGAGAAAACGGCCGCCTTTCTGAAGGACCTGGTGAGCAAATACGAGGTTGACTTGCCTGTGGAGATGTCGAAATCAGGTCCAGTGGACGTTGAAGAGGAAGCAGAAGACGTGGCGGAGGTGAAGAAGCGCGCAAACGAAGGGGTAGTGCCATGGAGCCAGGCCAAGCGCCGCCTTTCCGCATCCAGGTCCGGCCTTCGGCGCTAAAGGAGCTTGCTGCTCTTCCTGCTGATGTGGAACGTAGAGTTCAGGCAGCAATTGACCGCCTGGCGATGAACCCCATTCATTCTGGGGTGACGAAGCTACATGGCGTGGAGGACACCTATCGCATCCGAGTAGGCGACTACAGGGTCATCTACCACGTGGATGTGCGAAGACGAGTAGTCCGTATTGAACGTGTGGCGCACCGTCGCGATGCATATCGCTGAATTCGATGGACTATCCCAGGGGTGGATTGCCAGCCGGAACCCACGAATCTCCCGCTACATCCCATGAGAAAGTCCCATGACAACGCCTGGAGATGCCTCCGACGCCGTCGTCCGCATGTTCCTGGAGCGGCTCTTTGTCAGGACGCCCCACCGGCCTTCCGGGGCGGAGCCCCAGGTGCTCATCGGGAGACTGCCGCCTGGCTGGGACATTCCACTGCCGGATGACGCAAAGGTTGTGGGCTCCTACGTGCCAATGGATTTTCAGGTGCGCCTAGTGCTGGACATGCCAGGCCAGTTCGACCAGGCCGGCGAGAAGCTCGTGCAGGCACTGACGGGCGGAGGATGGAGGCTTCAGACCGGCATGGGGATGAGGTCGGGAGGCTTTATGCCGTCAAGCAGTTCTCCCGCGTTTGGGCGCATGCTGGTAGACGAGCGGCGGAGGCGTACCCTCACGCTGACAGCTATGCCGGGCGATGGAGGTCTTACGGATGTGCGCCTGGACCTGAACAGCGACCCCCAAGCTTTTGCCTCGCGCGAGAGGGCTGAGCGCATGGGGGCGGGACACGACATCATGTCGGTCATTCCGCCTCTTACACCGCCGCCGGGCATGAGGCAGAGCGGTGGCGGGGAGTTGATGACTTGGGCGGTTTGATTGGCTCCGCCGCCTTTTCCAGCACCTTGAACACGTCGTCCTTTGTGGGCACGGGGATTTCGTGGCCCTTTGGTGTCTTCTGTTTCGGCTGCCCTACATGGCTGTCGCTCATGTTCTAAGGATACCACATGACTGACTCCTAGTGGCTCAAGTTCCGGCGTGCTGAGAAGCACATGGTAGACATCAATCAAGAAGCCATGCGGTACGCAGAACGCCGTCCTTACCAGTTTACCCGCATCCGGTTGCCTGATAGACAGAAACAAATCAGGGGGCGCTTCCAAATCACCGAGCAACCTGACCCGATGATCGCCGTCATGCTCGGTGATTTCGTACATAATCTGCGAACTGCACTTGACCATATTATTGTCGCTTGTGTTCCCAAAGAGCGCCGAAAGAGTGCGAGCTTTCCAATCGTCCTGGAGGACATTTGGGCCAGAGACAAAGAAGGTAGCCTCATGGTCAAGTACGCCAAGCGACGGGACGAATTCGAAACCGCCATCGACGGCCTGGCCCCGAACGCTAGGGCATTCGTCATAAAGATGCAACCTTGCAGTTTTGGGGACCTCTCGAATCTCATCACATTGGGCATCATTAGTCGCCTCGAAAACGCTGATAAGCACCGTCAACTTATTACTTTGGGTTGTGGTGGGAAGGACTTCGCTCTTAGCTTTACCGTGCGGGGCCTCCCTGAGCCTATTATATTCCATCAAGTCTTGGCCACTGGGACACGGTTTCTCAAGGACGATACAGTAATCCCGTTCGACTTCCCGTCGGATTTCCCTCCCAACGGGATTCCACATCCCGATGGGTCGTTTATCCAGCCATCCGACATGGAGGTGCATCTCACGGGCACCGTCAAGATACTCGTTGAGGTAACTACGGTAGGCGGGAATCAGCCTCCTGGCACCCACTTGCTCGATTTCATGATGCCCAGTGCTCTCTTTGAAGTAGGGGAGATACTCAAGACGCTGGAACCCTTCGTTATTGATTAGATTTGCCATAAGGCCACCTTATATATCCAAGGGACAGTTACCTAGACCTTTGATTCCTGAGGGCATCCACCAGTCAGCCAGCCTACAAACGTCTTGACGCAAGGGTGAGCAGGGGCGCACGCGCAAGGTGTGCCCCTGCTCTTGTTTTCGCGGGCCCAGAGATGTGTGCTCCCTTTGGGGCCTTCCACGGGACGCCTGTGGATTGGGTATACTGGCAGAGTGCGTGTGTGGAATCCGCACGGGCCGGCGACCTCCCTTTGTACGCGAGTTGCTAACTAACTATGGCGTTGCTCTCTGCCACCAATCTCACGCTTTTTTACGGCAACAACCAGGTCTTTTCTGGCGTTGACCTGGAAGTGTCCGAAGGGGCGCGCATTGGCATCGTAGGGGCCAACGGTAGCGGGAAGACCTCGCTGCTGCGCATCCTCGTGGGCGAGCAGGAGACCGACGGCGGAACGGTTCACTACGCTAGGGGCGTTCGTATCGGTTACGTCCCTCAGACCCTCGCCTTGACCTCCAACGGCGCCCTCTACGACGAAGTGATGACCGCGTATGACGGCCTGCGCCGGCTGGAAGAGGAGATGGCGGGCCACGCGCTTGACATGCAAGACTACGACCCTGTAGTCCGGCGGCAGGCGGAGGCGCGGTACGCTGCTCTGGCCCACCAGTTTGAAGCCCGGGGCGGCTACACATTTCAGAGCACTATGGAGAGGGTCGTGTCTGGATTGGGGCTATCCCCGGAGGCGTTGCGGACGCCGGTGGCCTCGGCCAGCGGGGGTGAACGCACCAGGGCCGCTCTGGCAAAGGCGCTCCTGGCTGACCCTGACCTCCTGGTGCTGGACGAGCCGACCAACCACCTGGACCTGGCGGGCATTACCTGGCTGGAGCGGTTCCTGGGGCGGTCCAAGCACGCCTTCGTTGTGGTGTCCCATGACCGGTACTTTTTGGACGCTGTGGCAGACCAAATCTGGGAGCTGGAAGAGGGCAAGCTCCAGACATTTCCTGGGAACTACTCCAAATACCGGGTTCTCAGAGCGGAGCGAGACATCCAGCAGCAACAGCAGTACGAGCGGCAGCAGGAGCACATCGCCAAGGAGGAAGAGTTTATCCGCCGGTACGGCGCCGGCCAGCGGTCACAGGAGGCTCAGGGCCGGGCCAAGCGCCTTGAGCAATTGGAGCGACTGGAGGCCCCCAGGAGAGAAGAGCAGGCATCCCTCGCCACGGTGACCGCCGCAAGGGCTGCCCAGGTGGTGATTCGCACCAGAGACCTGAAGGTCGGCTTCACCAACGGCGAGGAGCGTTTCCCTCTCCTCTCAGTCCCCGATATGAACGTCAACCGGGGGACGCGGGCTGCCATCCTGGGCAGTAACGGTGCAGGGAAGACGACGTTCATCACAACGCTACTCGGGCTGATTCCCCCTGTGGAAGGATCAGCGACCCTGGGAGGCAATGTCCGCGTAGGGTACCACCAGCAGGGGCTGGGGGACATCCCAGAGGACGCCACAGTCCTGGAGGCGCTCCTGGAAGTCAACGCGATGTCCAGTGCAGAGGGCAGGGCATATCTCGCACGGTTTCTCTTCCGGGGGCAGGAAGCCTTTCAGGTAGTGAGCACCCTTAGCGGCGGGCAACGGAGCCGGCTTGCCCTGGCGAGGCTCCTGGTCACTCGTCCAAACGTCCTGGTGCTGGATGAGCCGACAAACCACCTGGACATCCCCAGCCGTGAAGCCCTGGAGCACGTGCTTTTAGACTATGACGGCACCCTCATCTTTGTTTCCCACGACCGGCAGCTTATCGCCTTGCTGGCTCAACAGCTCTGGATTGTTGGCGATGGAACGGTCACAATCTTCCCAGGAGGCTACCAGGAGTGGGTCCAGGAGCAGGAGCGGAAGGCCTCGCCTCCACCGCCGCCTGTTGCGGCCAAGCGGCCTCCGCCTCTGAGGCCTGTGAAGCGGCCTTCCCTGCCCGTGGTGGAAAGGAATGACAACCCGGAACTGGCCATTGCCGAGCTAGAAGAAAAGCTGCAAGAGATTGAAGGACAACTGCAGAAGGCCGCGGAGCTACAGGATTTCGTCGCGGTTACGCGTTTGGGGCGGGAGCATGCCGTTACGCTAGCGCTCCTGGACAAGGCATGGGCGAACTGGGAGGGATAGGGGACAACCTCGGATTGTGCCGTTTCATTGTGAGATCTCGGTTCCGTTTGCTACCAAGTGGCGTCTTACAGTCCCTGGCACTAAAGGTCATTAACTATATAAAGTGCCAATTAGGTTCTGACCTAACCCCCTCTGACTCCCCCTTCCCGCACGGGAAGGGGGAGAAGATTGGTTTGAATCGGTGTGATGCGGCTCTGCCGCATCATACCGTTTCCACAGAATATCGTCCCCCTCTCCTCCCAGGAGAGGGGGACCGCAGGGGGAGAGTTTGGGTCTCATTGGCATCCTAATTGTCCAATGACCATAAGTGCCAGGTTTAGGTTCGCCTAACCCCCGGCTTTGGTCGGGGGGTTTGATAACACTCATTGGCAATCGGAACCCAGCTCTCCTGCCGCTGGAACGTCTGGGCCTGATGCGCTAGACTAAAGGAAAGCCTACGGAGGTGTCCCATGGCAGCAGATAAGCTGGACATCACCATTGAGTACTGCCATATCTGAGGGGAGGGGCTGCGGGCCGCTTGGATAGCGGGCGAAATCCTTACCCATCACGGGGACTACATCAGCAGCTTCCGGCTGGTGCCGTCGGGGCACGGCATTTTCCATGTCTACTTCAACGGTGAGCTGGTGCTGGAGCACAGCCACAACCCCCACCACTGGCCCGAGGCTCACGAGGTGGCCGACAAGCTGCGGGAGTGGAAGGATAGAATAGCGGCCCGGTAGCAAATGCTTTGTAAGCAACGGCTCCTCCGGCAAGACTCTTGTCTGCCGGAGGGAAAAGGTCGGTTTAGATTGTGCTCTGTCCCTCACCTGTCATTGGTGGGGGACTTTCGTTTCCGGCGACTTGAAGCAGACAGAGAGGTGGTCGTTGACCATACCGGTGGCCTGCATGAGGGCATAGCAGATGGTGGAGCCAACGAACTTGAAGCCACGTTTGCGCAGCTCGGCGGACATGGCGTCGGACTCGGGGGTGGTGGTAGGGATCTCCTGGTAGGTGCGGTAGGCGGCGTGGCGAATGGTCTTGTAGCCGGTGAACTGCCAGAGGAAACGGTCCAGGTTGCCGAACTCACGTTGCACGGCCAGGACACATCGGGCGTTGCTAATCGCCGCGTCTATCTTTTGGCGGTTGCGGACAATACCGGAGTCCGCCAGGAGGCGCTGCCGGTCAGCTTCGCTATATGCGGCAATGGTGGATGGGTCAAAGCCTTGGAAGGCGAGGCGGTAGGCCTCACGCTTGTGAAGGATGGTGCGCCAGCTCAGGCCGGCCTGCGCGCCGTCCAGGACGATGCTTTCAAAGAGCCGGTTGTCATCATGCAGAGGCACGCCCCACTCCTCGTCGTGGTAGCGCATCATGAGAAGGTCGCTGGCGTCGCCGAAGCAGCGCACCAGGCCTGACTCGCTCATGGAGCTGCGCATGGGCCAGGGGTCTGCTGCTTCCGCCTGGACTGCAAGGTGACTCGCATGGCCAAGATGAACACCCGGATGGCGACAAGGAAGCGAAACACAACGACCGGCACTGGGGAGAATGGCTCAACCCCTGCCAGTGGGCTGAGCACCGCGGTCAGAACGGCCAAGCCGAAGAGGATGAGCACTTCCCGAGCGATGCGAGCTTCCATGCGCCGTCTCCTTTATCGGCTTTTCCCTGCAACAGGCTCATAGGCAAGCTCAAGCTCGTGACTTAGTTTCCGTCTAGTGCCATCCGTCATGTGAACGAAAGCGACCAGGGTGAAGGCGCCCCATCCATTTGTTGTCAGGGCAAAACCGCCTTTTGGATTCGAGACCTTGACAATTGACTTGGGGAAAGTGGGGTGCAGCACGTACTCAACAAACTCAACGTCTGATAATTCTCCAGAGCCTTGGTCGTCAAGATATGCTGTCCAGTCCCACCTATCTTCACCCTGATATTGCCACGTGTTTCTCAGCTTTAGCGTCATGGCCGACTCCTAGTGGCAGAGGCCCGCTTCCTGCTACGTAGGGCTTACCAAAGTAGGGTGCGTTAGCAGGTCGAAATGATCCGATTGCCAGGAACCTCCACCCGTCTTGTCCTCCACTATGATAACAATCCTATCCTTCGCTGAGACCTTGCGCACGTAGACCGTCAGATGCCCTGCCTCCCAAGTATACTCGGTTGGGTATTTGCCGCTGTCACCTGTCTCCGTGTCATAGAGCTCATAGGAACACTCATATCTCTGCCTCATTGAAAAGCAAGACTTGTTGGTCGCCAACGGCAGCTTGTCGTTCACTGGTATCTTGAGGGCCAGAGACTCCAACCCAATGTGGCTTTCGCTCACACTCCTAAGTTTTTGGAGCACTCTTTGTGAAAGCAAGAATACCATGATGAATCCTGCGATTGGCCCACCCGCCTTGATAGTACCTCCAAGGAATTCGTTTTCTTGGCTGGCAACCTCCGCCAAACTGCCTCCAATGAGGAACAAGAGTGTCGCCGACGCCAAACTGAAGCTTCCAATCACAAGGAAGCTCACCAGAGGGTATTCTAGTATTCGCCTCATCGGCTTTCCTCAGACACTGATCCCGCAAGTCTCCTCCTCACCGCGCCTCTTCCACAAGCCTCAGCACGTTGACCATCTCAATGGCTGCCAGGGCAGAGTCGTACCCCTTGTTGCCCTCCTTGCCGCCAGCCCGTTCCAGGGCCTGCTGGTCGTTCTCCGTGGTCAGGACGCCAAAGATGACGGGCGCCTCCGACTCCCGGGCCACGCTGGCGATGCCCCGGGCGGCCTCGCGCGCAACGTAGTAGTAGTGGTCGGTCTCATGCTTGATGACAGCGCCGAGGCAAACGACAGCGTCAAAGTCGCCCCGCTGAGCCAGGCGCTCCGCTATCGTGGGGATCTCAAAAGAGCCTGGCACCCACACCACAACGATGTCCTCGTCCTCCACGCCGTGCGATTTCAGCCCAGAAAGGGCTCCCTCCAGCAGCTTGGAGGTGACATGCTCGTTGAAGCGGGCGACGACGATACCGACCCGTAGCCCTTCGCCCCGCAGGTTGCCTTTGAGGACCTGGGCCACAGCTACCGCTCGCCGCTCGTGGTGGTCTCAGACACAAGGGGGTCCAGGAGGTGGCCGAGCTTGGTGCGCTTGGCTTCCAGGTAGTCCTGGTTCTCCGAGTTGGGCGGGATGATGATGGGTATGCGCTCCACCAGGTGGAGTCCGTAGCTCTCCAGGCCCACCACCTTGCGGGGGTTGTTGGTCAGGAGCCGCAGGTTCTTCACCCCCAGGTCCGCGAGGATTTGCGCCCCAATCCCATACCACCGGAGGTCGGCGGGAAAACCCAGACGCTCGTTGGCCTGCACGGTGTCCAGTCCACTATCCTGGAGCTCATAGGCCCGCAGCTTGTTATGCAAGCCAATGCCTCGGCCCTCCTGGCGCATGTACAGGAAGACCCCCCGTGGTGCCTCGGCGATAAGCTTGAGGGACTTCTCAATCTGCTCGCCGCAGTCGCAGCGGAGGCTGCCGAAGGTGTCGCCCGTCAGGCACTGGCTGTGCACTCGTACCAGCACGGGTTCCTGGGTGTTGACGGTGCCTTTCACCAGCGCCACATGCTCGTCGGCGTCTATGACGCTCCTGTAGGCATAGGCGGTGAAGACACCGTACCGGGTGGGCAGGCGAGTCTCCGCTACCCGGTTCACCAGCTTCTCATGTTGGCGACGGAAGGCCATGACTTGGGCGACGCTGATGATCTTGATAGCGTTCCGCTCGGCGAATACCTCCAGCTCCGGCATGCGGGCCATGGTGCCATCGCTCTTCATGACCTCGCAGATGACCGCAGCGGGGTACAGCCCCGACAGCTTGCACAGGTCAACGGAGCCTTCCGTTTGCCCAGCCCGCACCAGCACGCCGCCTTCGGCGTAGCGCAAGGGGAAGAGGTGCCCCGGGCGCGCCAGGTCCTCAGGCTTGGTGCGGGGGTCCAGGATAGCCCTCACCGTAGCGGCGCGGTCGCCGGCAGAGATTCCGGTAGTAGTGCCGTTCTTGGCGTCCACGGATACCGTGAAGGCGGTGCCCAGACGCGCCGTATTGTCCGGCACCATGAGGGGGACTTTCAGCTCATCCAGCCGCTCGCCAATGATAGGGAGACAAATGAGGCCGCGCCCGTGGGTCGCCATGAAAGAGATGGCCTCCGGCGTCACCCACTCCGCGGCGATAGCCAGGTCGCCCTCGTTCTCCCGATCCTCGTCGTCTACGATAATGAGGAATCGGCCCTTGCGAAGCTCTTCAACTGCTTCTTCTACCGAACAAAGGGGCATATGCGTAGCCTACGCTTTCACCCCACCCTAGCCCTCTCCCCTCAAGGGAGAGGGGACATTCTCCTTCCCTCTTTGGGGGGAAGGTTGGGCTGAGGGTAAAGAGTAATCAACTGTGAATGGAGTGGCAAGCTATCTAGCTGTCACCCTTGAGCAGACGCTCCACGTAGCGAGCGACGATATCTGTCTCCAGGTTCACCTGGTCGCCCACGTTGCGGTTGCCCAGGACAGTATTCTGGCGAGTGTATGGTATCACAGACACGGTGAAGGAGGAAGCGTCGGAATCTACCACGGTCAGGCTGATGCCCTCCACGGCAATGAACCCCTTGCCCACCACGTAGCGCATGATCTGGGAGGGCGCTTCAAAACGTATCACCAGAGAGTCTCCCTCTGGAGTAATGGCGGAAACTCTGCCTGTGCCCTCAACATGGCCCTGCACGAGGTGGCCTCCCAGTCGCCCTCCCAGGGCAACGGCGCGCTCCAGGTCCACGGGGTCGCCAGGCTTCAGATCGCCCAGGTTCGTGCGGCGCAGGGTCTCCGGTGAAATGTTAATGGCAAGTGCGCCGCCCTGGGTTTGCACCACCGTGAGGCACGCCCCGTTTACCGCGATGCTGTCGCCGATGCCCGTGCCTTCCAGGGTCTTGCTGGCCCGGATAACCAGTCGGGTAGGGGAGGTTTCCACCACCCTACCTACCTCTTCCACGATTCCGGTGAACACGACATCCCTCCTCTCGGGTCGTTCTGCTTGGTTGGGAGTGGTATCCATGTCCCCCCACTGATGATCATGTACAAAACAATCTGCCAATTGGGTTCTAATCTAACCCCCTCTGGCTCCCTCCTTCGCTTCGCGCAAGGACAGGCTCTTCCTGCACGGGAAAGGGGAGAAGATTGGTTTGAATTGGTGTGATGCGGCTCTGCCGCATCACACCAATTCCTCAAATCATCGTCCCCCTCTCCGTTGGGGAGAGGGAGACTACAGAGGGAGAGGTCAGAACCACAATACACAAGCATTTGGTTAATGACCACCAGTCGGGATTGAAGTGAAGTCAAAAACCTGGCACTACAGTGCCAGGTTGTGTTACTTGCCACGCCCTGGCGAGCAGAACTCCAGGTCCAATCGGCCTTCCCTTGTGAACCACGTGCGGTCAGCAGGCGACACGGACCGCAGGCCCTACTTCGGCGGCCTCGGCGGACCCTTGCTCCACCGGAGCAGGATGGAGCGCCAGAGGGCCTCGGTGATGATGGCCATGTTGAGCTTGGAACGGCCTGCCCTGCGGTCGTAAAAGATGAAGGGCACCTCCTGCAACCGGTACCCCATCGCACGGCAGCGGTACAGCACCTCGGCCTGAAAGATGAACCCTTTGCTCTGCAAGCTGTCCAGGTCCAGGCGCTCCAGCACCTCCCTGCGGAAGGCCTTGAAGCCCGACTTGGTGTCGTGGACGGGCAGGCCCAGGACGGCACGGACGTACAGGTCGCCGCCGCGGCTCATGGCCTTCCGGGAGAGTCCCCACTCTTGATCAACGCCGCCGCCCGGGATGTACCGAGAGCCTATCGCCACATCGCACCTATCCAGGGCGTCCAGGAGCCTGGGCACAGCCTCGGTGGGATGGGAGAGGTCCGCGTCCATCTGGAGAACGCGTTCGGCCCCCAGGCGCAACGCCTCCCTGAAGCCGGCGACGTAGGCCGGTCCCAGGCCGCCCTTGGCGGGTCGTCTCAGCACGTGCACACGGCCAGGGTAGGCCTGGTTTAACTCGTCAGCGATCTCGGCGGTGCCATCGGGAGAGTTGTCGTCCACCACCAGCAGGTGCAGACCGGGGAGGCCCAGGGCGAAAAGCTGGGAAGCCAGCTCTGGGATGTTCTGAGCTTCGTTGTACGTAGGGACAACAACAAGGGTGTGCATGGTGCTGACGGGCCAAAGGGAAGGAGATGGCCCTATGCAGACCCCGAGGGGGCAACAGGAGGGAACTCGGATTCATTGTCCTGAACGGCGCAGTGGATGCAGCGGTTCATGATCACCTCCAGCCCAGCGGCCCGGGCCTTGGCTGCCGCCTCTTCATGCTCCACGCCCTCCTGCATCCAGACCACCTTTGCTCCAACCTTGATCGCCTCGTCCACAATGGGCGGAACGTTTTCGGAGGCGCGGAACACACTCACGATGTCTATCTTGCCAGGGACATCGCTCAAACTGGGGTATGCCTTGCGCCCATGTACCTCCTGCTCCCGGGGGTTGACGGGGACGACATTGAACCCGTGGTCAATGAGGAACTTGGGGGCGACAAAGGCAGGACGACGTGGGGTGGAAGAAGCCCCAACTACCGCAATCAGCTTGGCCGACCTCAGGATCTCCAGTTCTGAACGCATGGCCCCTCCTTGCTGGGTATGCCTGCCCGCGCCATGTGGTTTCTCACGTCTGGCGGGGCGCTGGGCCTCACTCCGGGCCCTTGCCCCTTGATGCCTGCACCTGATTGAAGGGCTTCAGGACCCCGTAGGCCCCGCGCAACGCCCTCCAGCGTACGACCAGGATGTCACGAGTCATGGCAATGCCGTCCTTGAGCGGGCGGACCTTGCTCTGGCTCCTATAATACCAGTCAATAGGTATCTCTACCAGACGCATCCCCATGCGCTGGGCCAGGAACAGCACCTCAATATCAAAGCCAAACCCCTCCGTCCTCTGAAGCGGGAACAGGGCCTCTGCCGCCTCTGCGCGGAAGCACTTGAAGCCGCACTGGGTGTCCCGAATACCGCGGACGGCCAGCAGGCGGGCCATCCAGTTAAAGGCGCGGCCAAGAAAGTGGCGACGGCCCGGCTCCTGGAAACGGTGTGCCCCCGGGGCCTCCCGAGAGCCAATAATGACGTCGTACTCCGTCAGTTTGGGAGGGAGGAAACGGTCTAGCTGCTCTATGGGCATGGAGAGGTCGGCATCGCACAGGAACCGGTGCTGGCCCTGGGCATGGAGCATGCCCGCGCGCACCGCACCACCCTTGCCACGATGGGGCAGGTTCAGGAGGGAGACCTGGGGATGCCCGCCCGCGAACTCTTCCACCAGGCGCGGGGTGTCATCGGTGCTGCCGTCGTTAGCCACCACCACCTCCCAGGCGTAGCCCTGAGCCGCCAGGTACTGTGTGATCTGCTGAAGGGTAGGGAGGATACGCGCCTCTTCGTTGTAGGCGGGGATGACGATGGAGAGGAAGGGGGTAGACACGTAGTGAGTGAGGTTGATGGGGCTTATTTCTTCTGCTGAAGCCCTTGCCACATGCCCAGAAGCAACGCCCCCAGACCGGACAGGGCTATGACACCTGGGTCAGTAGGGCCTTTCTCTTTCTTAAGCTTTGCAGTTAATTCCTGAAGCTCCTGAATTTCTTCCAGGCGAAATTGCTCGCCACGCTCCGCCTTGATAACAAAGTGGTCAAGGCGGTCTACTTCGGGAGCGCTCAAGGGGTTTTGGGTACGTCGTTCTGTGTCAACCGCAGCTCTGACAGTCCTTGCGTGGGTCTGAATGTACAGATGCTCAATCTGGCTGAGGTCAGCGTCATTAAGGACGCCTTGGCGTCTCATTGCTCCCACCAGGATGCCTGTAAGCTGAATCTGGGTATCCAAGGAAGCTCCGACGGTAGCCACTGATTGCTCCAGGCCACGGATGGAAGCGTCAATCCTGTTCAGCCTACTGGCTAGCCAGAACCTGCCGCCGATGAGACCGCCGATTATGGCAAGAAGGACTGTCCCCGCAAATGCATACAGGCCAATGACCCACGGGAACAGGTCGTTAGCGGTCACATCGCACCTTTGCCAGAGGACGGCTATTGATAGTTTACTCTTTCTCTAGCTGGAAGGCGTCGTGCAACGCCCGCACCGCTTCAGGCACTTTGGCCTCGGCTATGATGCAGGTGATGCGGATCTCTGAAGTAGTGATCATTTCTATGTTGATGCCCGCCTCGTACAGGGCGCGGAACATGGTAGCGGCGTAGCCCGGAGCGTTCTGCATGCCGGTACCCACGATGCTTACCTTGGCCAGGTCTTGCGCGCTGGCGCAGCCCCTGGCGCCAATCTCCCTGGCCACGGGCTCCACCACCTCCATGGCTCGCTGGGCGTCGGTACGCGTAGTGGTGAAGGTCAGGTCTGTCAGGCGCTCCACGCTGGCGTTCTGGACAATGGTGTCCACGCTGATGCCGACCCTGGCCAACGGCTCAAAGACGCTGGCGGCTATCCCAGGCCTGTCAGGGACCCCCAGCACCGTGATCTTGGCTACGTTGCGGTCGGCAGCGACTCCGGCGACCTTGTTGCGGACCTCCATGGCAGCTCCTCCGTGGATTAGGGTGCCGGGAGCCTCCACAAAGGTGGAGCTTACCAGCACCGGCATGTTATAGGCAGCGGCCAGCTCTATAGAGCGGGGCTGCATCTTGGCCCCGTAGTTTGCCAGCTCCAGCATCTCGTCAAAGCCAATCTCTTTCAGCTTACGCGCCCCGGGAACCAGCCTGGGGTCGGCGGTGTGGATGCCCTCCACGTCGGTGTAAATCTCGCATCGCTCCGCCCCCAGGCCAATGGCCAGGGCCACCGCCGTCAGGTCCGAGGCCCCCCGGCCCAGGGTGGTGACATCCATGTCCTCAGTGACGCCCTGAAAGCCAGCGACGATGACGATGCGTCCCTGCTCCAGCTCCCGCTGGATGCGCTTGGGGTCCAGCCCGGTGATCCGCGCGCGGGTGTGGGCGGCATCCGTCTGAATGCCGGCCTGGCCGCCGCTAAGGCTCACCGCCTGGTGGCCCAGCTCGTGCAGCGCCATGGCCACCAGGGTGCAGGAGATCAGCTCGCCAGTGGACAGCAGCAGGTCCATCTCCCGTGGGGCCGGCGATGGCGATACCTGGTGGGCCAGATCAATAAGGTGGTCGGTGGTGTCGCCCATGGCAGAGACCACAGCCACCACCTTGTTGCCGCCCTCATAGCTCCGGCTGATGCGCCGGGCCACATGCTTGATGCGGTCGGCGTCGGCTACCGAGGAGCCGCCGTATTTCTGGAGGATGGTAGGCATGACGCGTCTTGCTGCTCGGCTACTCCACCAAAGTTGCCTGCGCTCCCCGGAGTGTAGGGCGGGTTATCTTAATGTCCCCTGGGACGCCGGCCTTGCAGGCCATATCTTTCATCTCGTAGGCCACCGTCATCTCCCGCCCGCTGGTCAACGCCAGGACGGTAGAGCCAGCGCCGGACAGGAACACACCCAGAGCGCCGCCGTCTAGGGCCGCGCGGAAGAGGAGGCGCATGGCTGGCATCAGCTCCTGGCGGGCGGGCTGGTGAAGCCGGTCCTGGGTGGCCACCCGCAGGCCGCTCAGATCGCCCGTGGCCAGGGCGTTCACCAGCAGGGCAGCCCGTCCAATATTATACACGGCGTCTTCCCGGCTCACCTGGGATGGCAGCACACCCCGGGCCTGGGCCGTGGGCATGGGCGCTTCGGGGATAAAGAGGACTGTCCAGAGCTCATTGGGCACCGGGACGGCACCCCGGACCAGCTTGTCGCCGTCCTTGACCACGACCTGGCAGCCGCCGAAGAGGGCAGGGGTGACATTGTCCGGGTGCCCCTCTATCTCCACCGCTAGCCTCCACAGCAGCTCTATGTCCGGCTCCTTGACCCCGGAGATGGCGCTGGCTCCCAGCAGGCCACCGACAATGGCGGCGGAGCTGCTGCCCATGCCTCGGGCCAAAGGTATCTGGTTCCAGCAGCTAATCGCCAGGGGCGGCGCGGGCTTGCCTACCGCGCGGAAGAAGCGCTCCGCCGAGCGGTACACCAGGTTGCTCTTGTCCGCCCGGAGGCGGCCCACGCCTTCGCCCGTAACGGATACCTTGGGACCATCGCCGAGATGGAAGCGGAAGCTGTTCCAGATGTCCAGAGCCATGCCCAGGCAATCAAAGCCGGGGCCGAGGTTTGCGGTGGTGGCGGGTACGCGGACTTCTACGTGTGCCATGGTTGCCCTGCCCACCGAGTATACCATGATGGTGCTGGGCAAGGCGTCATCAGGAGGACGGAAATCGCAGACCCGCTCCTCCATGTCTGATGCAAAGGGAGGGGCCGTTTGTGAGCGGCCCCTCCACAGAGGGAATCCTCACTGCCAGGGATGCCGGCCCTACACGCTGAGAGAGACGACGGTCATGGTGGAGGCGTCGTACTCTGCCCTTACCTCGGCCCCAAGCATAGTGGCAAGCTGTGCAAGGGAGCCGGTAGTGCCCTTCACAGATATCTTGCTCTGAGTGGAGACCTTCAGCGTCAACAGAATGCCGTACTGGTCGGCAATGTCCACCGTCCCGCTCACCACGTTGACACCCTTCAGCGTGCCGGCAATGGAAATGGAAGCTCTGTTAGCGGTAGAGCCGCTGCTTGTGCCCCCACCGGCGCCGGAGCCATTGCCACTGTTGGCCTCACCGCTCCCTCTACCGCCACTTGGGCCCGTGGCAGAACCAGAGCCAGTGGCGGCCCTGTCATCACCGGCAGTGCTCACGGCGATGAGGGTAGCCGTCTGGGCCTGGACAACGTAGTCGGCGACGGCCCTTGCGCCTACCTGCCCCGAGAGAGCAGCCAGGGTCGTCGCCGCACCGTCAAGGGTCAGCCGCGTCAGGCCGTCTACCTTCAGCGCGATGTCCACGCCAGCGCCCGAAGTGATGGTCACCGTGCCATTGGTCTGGTCCACTGCCTTCAGGGTGGCTTCCAGATGAGCATTGGTCGGGAATGCTCCGCCGCTGGCCTCAACTGCCAGCGCGGTGCTGGTCTGCGCGTCGTACTGTACGGCGACCCGGGAGCCTACCAGAGCGACCAGGGCCGCCAGCGCCGACGCCTTGCCTCCAACCAGTATCTTTGTATTGGCGCTGACCTTCAGGACCACCTCGCTGCCTGTCTGAGGGGCGACGGTGATGACGCTAGCCCCTTCATTGACCGCCTTCAGCGTGCCGGACACCGCAGCCCTCGGGGAGCCAGCGCCCTGGACGGTGATCCTTGAGGCCGCCAGGGTACCGGCGGCGTACTCCACGAAGGCCCGGGCTCCCACCTGGGCAGCCAGGTTTGCCAGGGTGCCTTCAGCGGGGCCGATCTGGATCCTTGTGTCACTGCTCACCATCACCGTCAGGTCTGCCGAACCTTCAGCGGCCATCGTCACCGTGCCGGCGGCCTGGTCCACCGACCTGATGGTGCCCATGCTCTTGCTGACCATGCCAGACCGTCCAGCGACCTTCACCTCGGTGGCGATGCTTGTGTTGGAGCTGTACTCCGCCACTATCTGGGTCCCGATCTTGCTAGCCAGGTCCGCCAGGGTGGCAGAGTCCCCGCCTATCTCCACCTGGGTGGATGCGTCTACGGTGAGCGTCGTATCTCCCGAGGCTCCAGTGGCGATGATAATAGTGCCTGCCGACGCGTCTACCGCCTTCAACGTGCCTGCGGCGTGGGCATCCCCACTGGCCTGGGCCTTCAGGCTCAGCGGTGCGTTGGTCCTGGCGTCCAGCTTCACGCTGAGCTCCTCCCCAACCTTGCCCGCCAGGGCCACAAGGGAGGAGATGGTGCCGTCGGCCACGATGGTGCTGGCGGCGGTGACGTCAATCTCCACCTCTCTGCCGTCAGGCGTTTGGATGGTGACCTTGCCCTGGGCAGGGTTGACGGCCTTTATTATCCCCGTGACATCTATAGTACCCCCGGGCCCGGCGCGAGCATTCAGTGCGCCTACGACCTTCATCTCCGGGGAGTATTCCACGGAGACCTGAGAGCCGATTACCCTCTTCAGACCAGGCAAGGGAGAGATGGACCCTTCCACATTGACCTTGCTCCTGGAGGAAACGTCCAGGGTGATGTCCTTGCCATCGGCGAGGGTTACGGTAATCTGACTCTTGGCGACATCAATGGACTTCAGCGTGCCCTGGACAGCAACCTCAGTCTCACCCTTGGCCTCCCCCTCCAGCCTCTTCACGCTG
>JACQUH010000003.1 GCA_016210375.1 Chloroflexota bacterium | reverse complement strand
GTTTCTGCCAATAAGAACCACCATTGTCTTTTGGTGAGACAGCCCCGGTACCCGTGACAACAGTGGAGCAATCAAGCAGATAGGGCTTGGGCAAATTCCTCGCCATTATCCCATAATGGCCCACCGTATGGGATTCGAACCGTCCCAATCCGTCCAGGGATGGCCCTGGCTGACGACCAGCGAGGCCGGGGCACGCGGCCCCAAAACAAAGCGCCTGCACCAGCAGGCGCTTTGTTTTGTGTGCACAGCGGAGGGAGGGAGCTAGGCTCCAGGGGCTCGCGGGAGGGTGTTGCTACCACTGCACAAACATGGGCATGATGACGTGCACGTAGTTATCGGCGCCCACGGGCTTGAGGACGCCGGGGCTGGATGGCGTGCTGGTCTCCAGGGCAACCTCCTTCTCGGTCAGAACGCCCAGCACGTCGTTGAGGTAGCGGCTGTTGAAGGCGATCTTCGCCTCCTCCCCCTCGGCCTTCACATCCACCTCGCCCGTGTTGTCGCCCAGCTCCTCGGCCCGGGCGGAGACGACCATCTTGCCGCCGTCGGCCTGGGGCAGGATCTGCAAGCGCACAATGCCGCTGCCGTCCCGGGCGAAGATAGAAGCCGTCCTGGTGGCGCGGGTGAACTCCTCGCGGGAGACCAGGGTGCGGGTGGCGAAGCCCTGGGGGATCAGTTGCTTGTAGTTGGGAAAGGTGCCCTGGACAAGCTGGGTGACCAGCTCCACGTTTTCCAGGCGGAAGAGGGCCTGGCTCCGCTGGGGCGTGACAAGGAACTGCACCGGCTCCTGTTGGTCGGCCAGCAGGCGGTCCACCTCGCGCAGAGTTCTGGCCGGGATGATGAAAGCCACCGCCTGGGACGCAGGGGTTGCCAGAGGCGCGGTATGCACTGCCAGGCGGAAGCCATCGGCGGCGGCGAAGGTGGCGACCTCGCCCTCAATCTCCACCTTTACGCCCGTCAGCACGGGGCGGGAGTCCTCAGTGGCGGCGGCAAAGACCACCTGGCCAATGGCGGCCCGCAGGGCTTTCTGGGTGATGGATGCGCCGACCCCCACCTCTACCGACGGGATGGGCGGGAACTCCTCGGCGTCGGTGCCGTGGATGCGCGCTTCAAAACGCCCGCAGGTAATCTGTATGCCCAGGGGCCTGGGAGTTGTTATAATCTCTATGTGGCCTTCCGGCAAGGAGTTGACGAAGTCGGTGAGAAGGCGCGCGGGAATAGTGATGGTGCCTTCCTCGTGGACATTGCCTCCCACCCAGGTGCTTATGGCGATCTCCAGGTTGGTGGCGGAGAGCTTGAGCCGCCCCTGGTCGGTGGCTAGCAGGACGTTCTGGGTCACGGGCAAAGTGGTGCGGGTGGCCACGGCCCTGCCGACGACGGCAAGGGCCTTGCTGAGGTTCTCTTGGAGGCATGCAACCTTCATAGTGGTTCTCCCGGTGTTGGTGAGGCTAGTATAGGGATGCCCTAGTGGGCAGTCAATGAAAAAGGGCGGCCTCTGGAATCAAAACAGCCAGGGCAAAACGTCTACTACCCCTTGTCGCCTCCGCCGCAATTGCCACAGTTTGATGGGGTATTTCGCCTAGCCGAACAGGCTCCCATACCAGGCCACGATGGCGTGGCCCCAGAAGAGGCTAACCAGGGCGGCGACGGCCAGAAAGGGGCCGAAGGGGAGGTAGTCGCCAGGCCGGCGCACTTTGGCCAGCCACAGACCAGCACCCACAACGCCCCCCGTGATGAAGGACAGGTCTAGCGCGACCAGGGTAGGGGCAAAGCCCAACATTGCCCCCATCAAAACGCCCAGCTTCACATCGCCCAGGCCCATGGCTTCCCGCTTGAGGAGCCGGTACGCCACCAGAGAGATGAGCAGAAGGACCCCACCCCCCAGCAGCAGGCCCAGCAGGGCATCCAGGTAGGAGTCCTTCAGGGGAAGCAGACCCTGCCCCACAGGCCCCCAGGGTGCGGCGGCCAGGGCGAGAGCGGCGCCGGGATAGGTTATGGCATTCAGGATCAGGCGACGCTCCAGGTCTATCACAAAGATGGCCACAAGGATGCTGGCGAAGGCCATGAGGATGAAAGCCTCGGGAGCCACGCCGTAGCGCCAAGCGATGAACAGGTAAAGGCCTGCGTTGGCCAGCTCCACAAGAGGGATGCGCCTGGGGATGCGTTCCCTGCAAAAGCGGCATCCCCCCCGCAAGAGCAGATAGCTCACCACGGGAACCAGGTCCCTGGGGGCCAGGGGAGTCCCACAGGAGTCACACTGAGACCGACCTCTGGCCAGGGAACGGCCCGCGGGCAGCCGGTCTATGACCACGTTCAAGAAACTGCCAATAGCCAGACCAAAGAGGCTGGCAAACACGGCGAAGAGATATGCAGACATGGCACGCCCTTCGGCTGGCAAAGGAAAGGCTGGCCCGGAGTGCCCAGGCCAGCCTTGATGATACCAGGTAAAAGCGACTCTAGCTTACCGTAACCTCGCCAATCATCCCCAGGGCCTCGTGGGGGATGCAGTAGAGCTTGAACGTTCCCGTCTTGGTAGGCGTCACAGGGACCTTCACCACCTCGCCGGGGTTAGTGAATATGCTGATACCGAGGGCGTCAACGGTGAAGGTGTGGAACTCCTTGGTCACCACAAAGTCTAAGGTGTAGGTCTTTCCCAGGGTCAGATTGAACTTGTTAGGCTCAAAATAGTAGGAGCCCCCCTCATGCTGGATGACCTTGATCACCTCGCCGCCGCCCGCGTCGCCGCTAGGTGTTGTGGTGGCAGGCGCCCGAGTCGGCGTCGTCGCCGCCCTGGTGGGGGTAGGGCTGGCTCCGCCCCCGCCTCCGCAGGCCGTCACGCCCAGGGACAGGGCAAGTAGGAAAACTCCCGCAACTATGGATACTCTTCGCACATTTCCTCCTAAAAAGCCTACCGTTTCCCGCCATAGGACAGGCCCTTTGGCCAGGCAGCGGTAGCAGATGAATGTTATTTTTATCACAACCATGGTACAGTGTCAAGGCGATGGAAGTTCTAGAACACTATATCCTGGATATAGTAGCCCAAGTTTACGACGCCCTTGGCTGGCCTGGAGTGGTGCTGCTGATGGCGGTGGAAAGCGCCTCCATCCCTTTGCCCAGCGAGCTTATCATGCCCCTGAGCGGCTGGATGCTCATCCAGGCCAAGGGCCTGAGCGCCTGGCACGTATTGCTGGCCGGGTTCTACGGCGCCCTGGGCAACCTCCTGGGGTCTCTCCTGTCCTATTGGCTGGGTTCCTGGGGGGGGAGGCCCCTCCTGGAAAGATGGGGCCGCTATGTCCTCGTTACACGTTCGGACCTGAGCAAGGCAGACCGGTGGTTCGCCCGGTATGGCGACTGGGCGGTGTTCCTTTCCCGCCTCCTTCCTGTGGTGAGGACCTTCATCAGTTTTCCGGCGGGAGTGGTAAAGATGCCCGTGCTGCGTTTCAGCCTGCTCACCTTTGCCGGCTCCTTCCCCTGGTCCCTGGCTCTGGCCTACGGCGGCTACCTTCTGGGCGAAAACTGGGAGGCCCTCCGCCGCGCTATGCGCCCCTTTGATATACCGGTACTCCTTGTGCTGGTCCTGGCAACGGGAGCTTACCTGTACACGCGCATCCGGCGCATCCGCCGTGAAGGGAAGGAAGCACCGGAAGAGGCACACCCGTAGCGCGCCATGGCGCAGGCGTGTTTGGTAGGAGGTTCCTTCGGTCCTGCCGATGTCCCCGGCCCTCCTTCAGAGTGAGGAGTACAAAGTCTCTTTGTCTCCGCAGAGGCCACTGGTCGGGGGGACCGCCACACCATCCCAAAGCAGGGTGGGCACACTGCTCCAGCGGGTTGACCCCTGTGGGCATGGCTTGCTACACTCCCTTTATGTAACGCCCCAGTAGCTCAGCGGACAGAGCGGCTGCCTTCTAAGCAGCGGGCCGTGGGTTCGAATCCCGCCTGGGGCGCTTCTCTCCCCTGTGCCTTTCCGCTATAGTTGGTGGCTGGAGAGCACGCCCTCTCCGGTCGCTGGTAGCCGACCCTCGCGCAAGCCAGCAAAGCGCCGCTCCATGCACCCCAACAGGCACCCCAGAGCGCTCCTGGTCGCCAGAAAATCCGCCCCAATGTTTGCTCGTCTTCTCGCGTATATCCTGCGTAATTATCTGTATTCTCATTCTCGTTGCTCTGCTGGCTTCCCCTAGCATCCTCCTGAGCCTTCAAGAATTCCCGGCAAATTCCAGCAAAACTTCTTGACATTTTCCCAAATGACAGATAATCTCTTTGTACGTCTAGAACTCATAGCTGATTTGTCTGTAAAGGAGCGCACCTATGACCATCGTAGAAACGGGAAGCCCAGGCGTGGCCCATCCGTTCCGAGAGGCAGCAGCCGCCATCACTGTCATCGGTGTGGGCGGCGGCGGATGCAACGCCGTGACGCGGATGATGAAGGAAAAGAGTGTACCCGGGGTTAACTACATTTGCGTGAATACCGACATCAAGTCCCTGGGCATGGTGCAGGGCGCCAAGGTGCTCCAGATTGGCGACGACATCACCCACGGTCTCGGCGCCGGCGGCAACCCGGAGGTGGGTGGCCGGGCAGCGAAGGGGTCCCACCAGGAGTTGATGAGCGCCCTGAACAGGAAGGACCTGGTGTTCGTCACCGCAGGCATGGGGGGTGGCACTGGCACCGGCGCTGCGCCGGTGGTGGCGGAGATTGCTCGCAACTCTGGCGCCCTGGTTGTCGGGGTCGTCACCACGCCTTTCTCCTGGGAAGGCCACCGCCGGCTAGAGCTGGCCATGGCAGGCGTGGGCAGGCTGAAGGAAAAGGTGGACAACCTCATCGTCATCCACAACGACCGCCTACTGAAGATGATGAGCGCCGACATCTCCATGGAGGAGGCCCTCAAGAGGGCTGACGAAGCAGTGATGTACGGGGTCCTCTCCGTGGCCGAGCTGATCAACGTCCCCGGGGAGATCAACGTGGACATGGCGGATGTGCGCGCCATCATGAAGATGCCGGGCCGCGCCCTCATGTCCATCGGTGAAGCCAAGGGCCCCAACGGCATGATGGAGTGCGCCAAGACGGCGGTCACCAACACACTGCTGGACGTGAGCATTGACGGCGCCCAGGGCGTGCTGTTCTGCGTCAACGGCGGTCCGAAGCTGACCCTGGGCGAGGTCAACGCCGCCGGCCAGTTCATCGCCTCCAGGGTCACCCGCGAGGCCGTCATTTTCTTTGGCATGGTCAACGATCCCACCATGGACGACCGGGTGCGCCTCACGGTCATTGCTACTGGCATCCCTGAAACCTCCAGCGACGGCAAGACCCTAAGGAGCTTTGGTGTCGGGGCAAGACCCACCCCCGCTCTATCCCCTGCCCGCGCCGACGGGTCTCCTTCTACCCTTCGGCGAATATAGAGAATATAGCCTGCCTGGTTCCGCTCCTCTCTCCAGGCAAGCTATCGCCAGAGCCCCAGTCCAGCCCCCTCTCTGGACTGGGGCTTTTCTATCTGGGAACCACAGCGTCACGGACTGCTCCAGAGGACTCCCTTTCCTGGAGCTAAAACCATGCTCCATTACAAGAGGTACGCCTGATGGTCATCGACTAAATAACCCAACCCCCTCTGGCTCCCCCTTCCCCTAGGGGGAAGGGGGAGAAGAGTTGTTTGAATCGGTATGATGCGGCTTTGCCACATCACACCGATTCCTTAGTCTACCGTCCCCCTCTCTCTTTGGGAGAGGGGGGCCACAGGAGGAGAGGTCAGAACCACAGCAACACAACTATATGGTTGATGACCATAAAGGGTATTGGAATTGAATGAAGGTTGGCTTTGCAGCATAGCCGCAAGGCCAACCTTCATGGAACGTCGCACCCTTTTCCGCTGGCACGGGTGAGGTTGTGCAATGCCAGCATCACCTCAAGCGGAACGCCCCCGTTTCCGCCATGGGAAACGCCTGGTCCAGGGTGAGGATAGGGCTAGTATGCCCCTGACCAATAGCGTTCAAGGGGCCAAGGGCCCGAGCCAAGGTCGGGTAGTCGTCCGCTTCCACGGTGATGTGGAAGACATGGTCCATGGGGGACACGTACCCGGCAAGCACCTTCACCCCAGGGGTGTTCTTCATGGCATGCCACCAATCGCTGATGCGTTTGACCTGCTCCGGCGACTGGGCTGGACAACCCTCATTGGTATGGGTGTGGGTGACCTGAAAGAGCATGGAAACACCTCCTATTCTGTCTGAAAACGCCATGATTTTTCTGACGTGATCCGCAAGGTGAGCTATTGTACCACCGGCCGCCCTGGCGGAACATCCCGCGCCTGTGGGTTCCGTTTGCTTTGGAGTGGCGACTTGTACGACCTGGCACTAAAGTGCCAGGTTTGGGGTTCGACTAACCCCCGACTTATGGTTATTGAGCAATTGTGATGTCAATGAGACCCAACCCCTCCCCCTGTGGTCCCCCTCTCCTGCAGGAGAGGGGGAATTTGAATCTGGGGACACCCCAGACCCCGGCAGGAAACCCAAGGTTTTCTGCACTTTCCTGACTTTTGGTGCAAAGCCACTCCCAGTAGAGGGGGTTGGGTCGGAACCCAATTGGCAGATTATTTTGTAAATGACCATCGTTGTGGGGGATGCGGAATACCCCAAAGCAAGGAAAGCGTGCCCGTGCGTGCATGTGTGTTGACACCGTGCTACCGGCGTCGTAGAATGGAGACATAGCTTCGTATGGTACTCCTCACAAGTAGAAAACTGGAAAGAGAAGAGCGCAGCCGTACTGGCGTGCGCTCTTTTTCTTTATCCACAGCCATCGCGTAGCTTACAAGACACCAGCTCAGTGGAGGACCACCATCCTAAAACCCATCACTCGCAAGCTTTCGGCCATCTTCTCCTGGAAGGAAAACACCAAGGAACCAGGTACTCCAGCTCCCACTGCCACCAGAGAAGCCCCGTCCCCTGTCCATGTGAACGGCTCTTCAAGTCTCTCTATCCTCTCCCCAACTGCTCCTAGACCGATTCCAGCCCCAGTCGCAGAGCCATCGGGCGAGTACCCCAGGCGCCGCAGGCGCCGCCGCCGCCACACAGGTCAATCCGCTGCAACAACCTCTGAGGGAAGCCCTGTACAGACTGAACCAGTGGCCCAAGCGCCTGAGGACACAGGCCTTTTTGGGGAGTTGCCTGTCTCTTCCCCGGTGGGGCGCGCTCTCACCGCCATGGGGTACAGGATGCCCACGCCTATCCAGCAGGACGTGATCCCGCTGGTGCGGGCTGGCCGGGATGTGGTAGGCCAGGCCCAGACGGGCACCGGCAAGACTGCCGCCTTCGGCATACCTCTGGTGGAGTCCGTTGACCTCCAGATCAAAGAGGCGCAGGTCCTGGTGCTGGCCCCTACACGGGAGTTGGCCGTCCAGGTGTGCGCCGAGGTCCAGCGTTTGGGGCAATACCAGGGTGTGCGGTGCGTGGCCATCTACGGCGGCCAAGCCTTTGGCCCCCAGCTAGACGCCCTGCAAAGGGGCGCCCACGTGATTGTGGCCACACCAGGACGCCTGATGGACCACATGGAGCGGGGGACCATACGGCTGGACAAGGTCAAGACAGTGGTTCTGGACGAAGCGGACGAGATGCTGGACATTGGCTTCGCACCGGACATAG
>JACQUH010000044.1 GCA_016210375.1 Chloroflexota bacterium | reverse complement strand
CTGCCCGCCGTCGCTGGGCGCGCCTCGGCCCTGGAGATCTTCCCCACCCTGGACGTGGAGCGCGTTACCGTCGTAGACCGCATCGGCACGGCGGTCCTGCCCACCCGCGCCGGCCCCCTCCAGGTGGTCGGCCTTCCCTGGATACGACGCAGCCAGTACCTGGCCCGGGAGGACACCCGCGACCTCACCCTAGACGAGATCACGCTGCGACTGGAGGAGCGCCTCACCGATGCCCTGCGCCTGGAGCTGGAGTCCCTGGATCCGCGCCTGCCCGCCGTCCTGGTCGCCCATGTCACCGTCGGCGGCGCTACCCTGGGCACAGAGCGCTCCATGATGCTGGGCCGCGATCACGTGCTCCAGCTCTCCAACCTGGCCAGCCCGCGCCTGGACTACCTTGCCCTGGGCCATATCCACAAGCATCAGGTGCTGGGCCAGCAGCCCATCACCGCCTATGCCGGCAGCCTCCAGCGGGTGGACTTCAGCGAAGAGAAGGAGGAGAAAGGCTTCTGCCTGGTGGAGCTTGACCCCGCCAGGCCCCCTGGACAGCGCCTTGCCAGCTTCCAGTTCGTCCCCGTTCATGCCCGGCCCTTCGTCACGGTAGACGCCGAGGTCCACCCAGGCGACGACCCGACAGACCGCGTGCTGGCCGCCATCGCCCGCAAGGACGTCGCCGGGGCCATCGCTCGCGTGCGGATCCGCGTGCCCGAGGAGCTAGAGCGGGGGCTGGACGAAGCGGCGCTGCGGGCCGCCCTGTCCGACGCCCACTACGTCAGCGGCATTCACCGCGATGTGCTGCGGGCCACCCGCACCCGCATCGCCCCCGAGGCCTCTCGCGGCCTCACGCCAAGAGAGGCGCTGCGCCTCTACCTCCAGACTCGCGACACACCCCCTGACCGCGCCGAGATATTACTGCGGCACGCCGACACCCTGCTCCAGGAGGAGCTCTCCGGCGAGCCTACTCCCACGGAGTAGTGTGCGCCGCCCCGTTTGCACTGGGCTGTTCTGCATCCCCCCGACTGTTTGGGGAAGCGGTGTGATGCGGCAGCGCCGCATCACACCGCTTCCAACCAATCTTCTCCCCCTTCCCGTGCGGGAAGGAGGACCAGGGGAGTTAGGTTAACTTGTAAATGACCTTTAGCGCCAGGGATGGCTCTACCACTACAAAGCAGACAGAATCGTATGCTCAGCCCCTTTTGACCAGCACACCGCTCCCCACTACAATGGAGCACATGGAAGCAGCAGGGAAGGTCTCAAGGGAGCGGGCGCGCACCGCAGGGTCCAGGCCCCGCTGGGCCTATCTGGGCCTGGCCGCTATCGCGTTCCTTGCGCTGGGGGCCACCCTGGCCTTCGGCTATACCCAGGTACGCGGCACCGGCGCCCGGCTAGGTCTCAAACCCGCTCCCGACTTCACCGTCCCCCTCTTCACCGGCGGCGACGGCAGCTTCACCCTCTCTAAGCAGCGGGGTAGCCCTGTAGTGCTTAACTTCTGGGCCTCCTGGTGCCCGCCGTGTCGCGCCGAGTTCCCCGCCCTCCAGGCCGCCAGCGACAAATACGAAGGCCAGGGCCTTGTCGTGTTCGGCGCCGCCATCCAGGACACCGAGGCCGACGCCATGGCCTTTCTCCAGGCGCAGGGCACCACCTTCAAGACCGGCCCAGACCAGAACGGCAAGCTCGCTCTGGACTACGCTGTCACCGGACTGCCTGCCACGTACTTCATCACTAGAGATGGCCGTATCTACAAGAAGTGGATTGGCCAGATTGACGAGCAGCGCCTGGACACCTTCATCCAGGAGCTCCTGAAGCTGTGACCTTTCGCGCTACCCGTTGCCAGGCAGGGATGGGGCGCAGTGGGTCCCAGCCTGGGGCGGGTAGGGAGGGAGAATGACAAAGGGGTGGGTGGTAACCCAGCCATGACCATAGCTGACTGGTTGCTGCTAGTTGCCCGCTGGCTCCACCTTCTGGCAGCCGTGGCCTGGGTAGGCGGCAGTATCCTCTTCCTCACCGTCCTCCGCCCTGCCCTCAGCGGCGCATCTGGGGAGGCAACCCTCAGCGGCCTGGCGGGCAGAGAGTTCCGCAACCTGGTGGATGTAGCCATCACCATCCTCCTGTTCACGGGGGTCATCCTCTCCGTCAACCGCCTCACCTCCGGCCATGCCACCGTCGCCTACGGCGTGGTCTTGGGCCTGAAAATCGCCCTGGCTGTGGGGATGTTCTACCTAGTCTGGTTCCGAGGGCGGCGACGAACTTCGGGGGCAGGCGAAGCCGAGCCCGGCGGTGGTAGAGTTCCCCGCACCTTCACAGCCAACAACCTCCTTCTGGCCCTGGGAATCGCTGTGCTGTTTCTCGCCGACCTCTTGGGCACCCTGTTTGAGGCTGCCCTCCTTGGCAGCTAGCCCAAGGTACGCTATCATCAGTGACTGGAATCGTTCCCGCCTAGGAGCAACATGCGACGTGAACTGATGGAGATCCTGGCCTGCCCTGTGTGCAAGGGGCCACTGGAGCTGCGGGTGGTGCAAGAGGAGGGGACCGAGGTCGTGAAGGGGAGCCTCTTCTGCGGCACGTGCAAGGAGTCCTACCCCATTGAGGACTCCATTCCCAACCTCCTGCCTCCCAGCCTGCGGGCTTAGACAATTGTAGGGGCGAGTCGCCGACTCGCCCCTACACAAATAAACGCCAAGAAAACCTGCGCCCTCTATGCCCTGCCAGCCCGCTTGTCCCCTGGCGCCGCCACCTTCACCGCCCGCAGGGCCAGGAACAGCGGGAACTCCTCCCGAGCGCGGTCCTCCGCCTTCGCCCTCGGCCCCGGCTGGCTTACCCGGTGTGACGGCCACTCTTCCAACGCGTCTATCCACAAGCCAGCGTCTGCCAGCCCGTGTACGTACGCCTGAATGGGACGGTGGTACGTCCAGGTAACCTGACGCATGGGGTCTTTGAAGGGGCGCATATCAATTGGGATCTTCAGGGGCGTCAGATAGCAGTTCAACGCGCGAAAGAGTAGCTGCTGGGACTCGTCCCACCCCCAACTGCTCTGCCGGGGTATGCGAAAAGCAGGGTGCACCGTCACAATGACCAGCCGCCCGCCCGCCTTCAGCAGACGGCTGCACTCCCCCAGCGCCGGCTCTATTGGCTCCAGGTTCTCCAACGCCAGCACGCAGACGGCGGCGTCAAACGTTTGTCCTTCTGGTAAAACGTTGCGTAGGTCGCGGACATCGCCAACCAGAAAGCGAATGGCCTTCCCGGAGCGCTGGCGGGCCATGGCGATAAGGCTGGAGGACAGGTCTACCCCAGTAACCTCTGCCCCCACCTTAGCCAACGCCCGGCTCACGGCTCCCTGGCCGCACGCCCCATCCAGCACCTGCTCGCCAGGCCGCAAGGCCAATAGCCGCAGCACGCCCGGGATAACCACCCCCTGGTGGAAGTCTGTACCCCGGTCCGTCACCAGGGTGTCGTACCAGCGGGCCACGTGGTCCCAGGAACCGTCATTGTCAGGCGGCCTGCGCTGCGGATGCTGGCGCGGCGCAGTTCGGCGCGGCTCCTGTCCTTCACGCCTCTGCGGTCTCCCTGAGGAAGGACCCTTCCCTACAGAAGTCATTGCTATGCCCTATGCCCGAATGTCCGCCCCCATACCCTTACCCCCTCCCTCCCCTCCACCTCCCTCAGAAGTTGCGCCACGCTCTTTCCAAGGGTGGGAT
>JACQUH010000055.1 GCA_016210375.1 Chloroflexota bacterium | reverse complement strand
GGGAAGGGGGAGCCAGAGGGGGTTAGGTCGGAACCCAATTGGCAGATTATCTTGTAAATGACCATTAGTCGTGGGATGCAGAACACGCCAGGGCAAACAGAACCCTCCTGGGTCTCTCATGGCCCGTTGTTGCCTCGTGGACGGGATGGCCGGGTGGAGGACTCCTCCTTCGTGGAAGGCGAAGAGGCAGGGGCAGGCCCCGGCGGCCCATGGCCCTCCAACTGGTCCAGGCGCTCCTGGAGCCGCCGGTTTTCGTCCTCCAGGCGGCGCGCCCGAGGGGAGAGCAGAGGATCGGTCTTCCACCAGTCAATGCCGATCTCCTGGGCCTTGTCTACCGACGCCACCAGGAGCCGGATGCGGATGGTGAGCAGCTCAACGCTGCCGATGAGGATGCTGATATCCCCCGCGATGACCACGCCTTTGTCCAGGATGCGTTCAAGAACATCGGGGAGAGTGGCGGCGCCGCTGTAGGTGGCGATTCGCTGTTGCATTGCGCTCCTTCACATCAGTTTGCCCAGGGGACCCAGGTCCAAGTTGATTTCCTCGTCCTTCAGGTTGAAAAACTCCTTCACCTCCCGCACCTTCTCCTCCATGCAGTGGAAGGCCTGTCCCAGCCGCTCAACCTCCCACGCCGCCAGGGTACCACGCTCCATCCGCCGCAGCGCCTCCCGCTCCAGCAACTGGCGCAGGAGTTCCGCAATCGTCACCGCAAGCTGGACGACGCCCTTCCCTGCCTTCTGGGGATCAAAGTCGCCCCCAGGGACGCGTGCGCTTGTGCGCTCCAGGGGTTGAGAGCCGGAGCCACCGAAAGCGCCGCTTTCCCCACCCGTGGGGTCTGGCAGGACCGCCTTCGCTGGAACTGCGGCCAGGGGAGCGCCGCCTGCCGGGGACGCTGGCCCGAAGGGCGGTCCGTTTTCCCCTGGCCTGGGGAGATCTGGAGGCTCTCCCACTCCTGAGACGTGGGGCTTCGTCTCCCAGATCTTGTCCACCGAAGTCACGACCAGTCGCAAGGAGGCGAAGATGAGGTCCACCTCCGCCACGGCAAGCGTAAGGTCGCCGGCCACCACAACCCCCGTGTCCAGCAGGCGGTCCAGCAGGTCAAGGAGCGTCGTCTTTTCGCCCCGGGTCATCAGTGAGGTCATCGGCTTTCCGCTTCAAAGCGCCCCTGGACAAAGTGATATGGCGGCCAGGGGCCGGAGAGGGCAAAGCGCAAGCCTCGGTGACTCCACACCTCACCCAATCCCTTCATCCTCTGGTGAAAGCGCGCCGTCTCTTCTTGCCTTACCAGGTACGCCCCGTTGCATACCATGCTCTCCCCCTGGCCCACTGGCTCGTAGCTCGGAGGGTCCAGGGCGACCGCATCTTCGCAAAACTCGGCCAGGGCCTGATGGATCTGCTCCACCCACAGGGGCAAGCACTCTCTAGCCTTCTGGTCCAGGGACATGTGCAGTCTCTTCCGTTGCAGGTAGGCAGTCCCTGGGGACATGTCCTTCAGGCGGCTCTGGACGCCTGCCGCTTCAGGGTCCTCCCTGGCCAGGGCATCCCGCACTGCCTCCTCGCTGCACGAGACCTTGACCCCCCACTCCGCGCTGCCGGCGAGACGCTCCAGCAGGGCCAGCATCTCATCCTCCTGCACCATCACACGGGCGAGGAGGCGACCCTCATCGCGGCAGACAGCGCCGAAACGCACAGGGACAACAGGGCCTCGCTCCATGAGCTCCTGGAGGACGGCGGCATGGGCAAGGGCCTTCTCCTCCACCCACTGGGTCTCGTTGGCCTTCAGAAGAGCTTCCACTCGTCCGGGTGAAAAATCTTCAAGGCTGACCCGTCCAAAGGCAACGGCCAGGGGGCCTTCCACCAGGAACTCCACCTTCCCCGCAGGAGCAACGCCCTGGCTGCGCAGCGGCACGCAGGCCGCCCCACGTCTCACCACCCCATAGATGTACAGGCCGCTGCTAGAGAGCTCTGTCACGGCTACCTTCCCGAGCGTCAGGCGTGGGTCCCACGGCGGCGCATGGCCAGAGCCAGACGCTCCAACAATGACGTTTCATCGCGGAGGTACTCCTCCTCGGTGATAGCCCCGTCCTGAAGCTGCATCTCTAGTTCCAGAAGCGTCGCTCTGATCCCGGCTTCGTCATAGAAGCTCCGCTCCGCCTCTTCGGTGATGTGCTCGGCGATGAAGCGCAGGCCCTTGAAGGGGCCAGTAATGGGCAGCAACAGGAATCCCAGCATAGGGTGGCGCTCCTAACGCCAGGCGATCGGCATGCGGACGAAATTGAAGGGCGGCGACGGCCCCACCAGCCGGAAACGGACCCGGTCCCCGTACTCGCGGTCAATGGCTTGCAATGCAACCTCAAAGGCGGGCTCAGAGCCTTTCGCCAGCAGGAACGCAGCGTTCAGGAGCATCTCATCCATGAGCGTGGCGTTCACCCGCGAACCCACGGCAAGGGGATCCAGGCACTCCATGACGCGCCTGGTCTCCGCCTCCCGCTTGGCCTCCAGGGCGTCATGGACCATCCGTCCCACCTGGATGCGGTCCTGGTAGGCCTCGGCAGGGGGCCGGTGCGCGACGGCATCCCGGAGGCGGCGGATATCCGGGCGTTCGGCCAGGATCTCTCGGAAGGGCTGGTCCTTGTCACGCCACAGGGCCTTCAGTCCGTACTCACCCTTCCCGTCCAGGTAGGCTAGCTGGTCTCCAAACTCGTTCCGGTAACGGGCCAGGAGCGCCCGGACCTCTTCCTCCCCGTTTGCCACGGTGCCAAAGCTGAAGGGAAGGACGGTGGCCCAGCGCATCGCCTCCTGGATGACCAGTTGGTGGGCCATGGCGGTGGCGCGAGTAAGGTGATAGGCGTCGCTCTCCGCGTCCCTCACTACCGCAGCCAGGTCGCCTTCCTGGATGGCGTAGACCGGCTCCGCGCCCTCCCTGGACCCAGAGCCAGAGAGGGATGCCAGGAGAGGTTGCGTCTGACGGGCCACGCAAAAGAGATATTTACCACGGAGAGCATCAGCCATTGCGCATCAACCTCCTTAGAAACTATCTCCAAATAGTTTTCTTTACCCCAGCCTGATGGTCATTGAAAAAATACGTTGCCGGTGAGATGCGACCTCTCCCCCTGTAGTCCCCCTCTCCGCGGCGGAGAGGGGGACGATCATTTGAGGAGTCGGTGTGATGCGGCTCTGCC
>JACQUH010000039.1 GCA_016210375.1 Chloroflexota bacterium | reverse complement strand
GGCAAGGGGAGCCCGAGGGGGTTAGGTCGGAACCCAATTGGCAGGTTATTTGGTCAATGACCATAAGTGCCAGGTTTGGATTGGGTAAACTCCCGACTTCAGTCGGGGGGATTGAACAACACGCCAATGCAAACAGCGCTGGTAGCGGACCCTCGTTGACGGGCCCGAAGGGTGTGGCTACAATGGCCGAAACTTGGGCACCGCGGTAGCCCAGGATCGTGGGCCTGGCCTGGGCAGCGGTAGCCTCGCCGGGGGCCGCCGGCCCCGGAAGATATGGCTGTACGGAACTGGAACTAAAGGATGATCATAGACCTGCACGTGCATACGACGCGACATAGCGTGGATAGTAACCTCACTCCCCAGGAGCTGCTGGATGAGGCGTACCGGATAGGCCTTCAGGGTGTCTGCCTGACGGAGCATAGCGGCCCCTGGGAACGGTATGAGTTCAGCAGCTTCGCCAGGCAGCAGAGCAATACCCTCATCATCAATGCCATTGAGGTGGAGTCCGACGCGGGACACATCACCGTCTTTGGGCTGGACGGGTACGTTTCGGGCATACGGGACCCCAAGACCCTGCGCAAGGTGGCAGACCAGGCGGGGGCGTACATCGTGCTGGCCCACCCCTTTCGGAACCTCCTCCACAAGCCGCCCTACAACGCCACCAACCTCCTGTACCGGGGGTGGAACCCTCTGCCCACCACCGTGGAAGAGGCGATGCAGCACCCTATCTTTGAGCTGGTGGACGCCATAGAGGTGGCCAACGGCGCCACCATTGACGCGGAGAACTACTTCGCCTGGGAGGTGGCCAAGCGCCTGGGCAAGCCCATGGTGGGCGGCAGCGACGCCCACTCCACCAATGGCCTGGGCCGCTGCGTCACCATCTTTGAAGGCGCCATCGCCACGCCCGGGGAGTTCCTGGAGGCGCTGCACGCTGGCCGCTTCTACCCTGCCACGGGGCTGCTGGTGGGGCAGCTAGAAGAGGTCGGGCAAAGGTAGGCGGTACTACCTTGTCGCGCCTCCCTCCCGCCGCCTCACAACAGTTGGCGACCAGGTATTTCCCGCGGACGCCTTCACCTCTCTTCCTGAGTCCCCAGTCTGCACACCTGGGGAGAGGGGGACTTTTTCTCTCCCTTCCCGATACGGGAAGGGAGACCAAGGGGGTTAGGTCAGTCTCTCAGCGGAAAATACATCCGCATCAAGTATCTAATCCCCGATTTGCTGTACCATGCTCCTATGCGACTCTTTGAAGATGCTCCCGGCTCCCCCTTTGACGAGGTGTGCGTTGCCCTGGACCTGGAGACCACTGGCCTTGACCCCGAGCGGGAAGAGATCATTGAGATCGGCGGTGCAACCTTCCGGGGCGAGGAGGTGCTGGGCACGTTCCAGACCCTGGTGAACCCGCGGCGGGCCATCTCGGACTTCGTCAAGCAGCTCACGGGCATCACCCAGGCCGAGGTGGACAAAGCTCCCCCTCTTTCAGCGGTGGCGGCAGAGCTGATGGCCTTCCTGGGGCGTTACCCTATCGTGGGCCACAGCATCGCCTTTGACCTCGCCTTCCTCGCCAAGGCCGGGCTGAACCTCCCCAACCCACGGTACGACACGATGGAGCTGGCTTCGGTCCTCTTCCCCAGCGCCAAAGCCTACTCCCTGACCGGCCTGGCGGACATGCTGAGCATCCCCTACGAACGCGCGCACCGCGCCCTGGACGACGCATCGTTGAGCCGCCAGCTCTACCTGGCCCTGCTTCGCCACGCCCAGAGGAAGGCCCCAAGCCTCCTGGGGCCCATGACCTCCATAGCTGAACGCTCCCCGTGGGCGCTGCGGGGCCTTCTGCGCCAGTTGCAAGCTCATTCCCAGCCTGGCGCGCCGCTGCCTTCAACCGCCGGCCTCCTGGGAGTAGACGTGCTCCGGCTCAGGGGCCAACTGGGGCGGCCCAGGCCCCTGCACGCCAGGGAAGCAACACCAGAGGTGGAGGCCGAGGAGGTGCGCCGGCTCCTGCGGGAACAGGGGCCGATGGCCCGCGCCTTCCCCGGCTACGAGATGCGTCCTCAGCAAGTCCAGATGGCCGAGGGCGTTGCGGCAGCCTTCAGCGGCGGCGGGCACCTGCTGGTAGAGGCGGGGACGGGCGTGGGTAAGTCCGTGGCATACCTGCTGCCCGCCATCCTCTTCGCCCTGCGGGGTGGAGGGCGCGTGGTGGTGTCCACCAACACTATCAACCTCCAGGAGCAGCTTATCAACAAGGACATCCCCCATCTTGTGTCTGCCCTGAGGCAGGACGATAGGCTTCGCCCCTTGCTGGAGGAGTTCCGCTACACCCACCTGAAGGGCCGGGGGAACTACCTGTGCTTCCGCCGGTGGGCGGGCATGGCCCAGAGCCCTACCCTTTCAGCAGAGGACGCCCGCATGGCCTGCAAGGTCATGGTGTGGCTGCAAGAGACCTCCACAGGCGACCGGGCAGAGATGAACATCCCCAGCCGCGACAGCTATCTGTGGGACAGGCTGTCGGCTGCCGATGCCGGGGAGTGCGATGGGTGGCAGGGCGTGTGTTTCCTGCGGGGCGCCCGGGCCCGGGCCGATGCCTCACACCTTGTGGTGGTGAACCACTCCCTCCTGTTCACAGACCTGGCCAGCAGCGCAGGGGTTATCCCTCCCTACGACTACCTGGTGATTGACGAGGCGCATCACCTGGAGGAGGAGGCCAGCCGGCAGTTCGGGTTGGAGATCAACTGGCAGACGGTGGAGGAGCTTTCGGCGCGCTTGGGCCAGCAGGTGCAGGCGGCCAGGACCGCTTTGCGGGCCAGCCTGTTCCTGCCCTCGCGGCGGGAGCAGATTGAGGACATGGTGGTGGAGACGCTTGCCGCGACGCGACGCCTGGGCGAGGCCTGGGGCCGGTTCGCCAACGCCATGACGGCCTTCGTCCAGCGCCACCGGGAGGGGGAAGACCGCACGCAGCTCCGGGTCACCAGAGCCGTCCGGAACCAGCCTGGATGGTCGGAGCTGGAGGTGGAATGGGAGGGCCTGAACGAGCACCTCCTGGGCCTGGAGCGCCTGGTCAGCCGCCTGGTGGCGGCCCTGGAGCCGCTGGACGTAGAGCCGCTGAAGGATGTGCTCCTGGAACTGAGAGGCTGGCAGGAGAAGGCCCAGAAGGCGCGGGCCGGGCTGGAAGGCTTTGTCGTGCGGCCGGACGAGTCCAACGTGTACTGGGTGAGCCTGGTGGGACAGGAGGAGTTGCCCGTCCTGAACGCCGCACCGCTGAACGTGGGGCCGCTGCTGCAAGAAACCCTCTTCTCTCAGAAGGCCAGCGTCGTCCTCACCAGCGCCACCCTGAGCATAGAAGGCTCCACGGCGTACGTGGCCCGACGCGTTGGCCTGGAGGATGCCCAGGAGCTGGTCCTGGGGTCGCCTTTTGACTACGAGAAGGCGGCCCTGGTGCTGATGTGCCCGGAGATGCCAGACCCCAGGGAACCCTCCTACGCCCAGGCCCTTCAGGAGGCGCTGATGCGCGTGGCCCGGGCCTCCCGGGGCGGGATGCTGGCACTGTTCACCTCCCACTCGGCGCTGCGAGCCGCCCGCCGGGCCATCAAGCCGGTGCTGGACGCCGAGGGGATGCTGGTGCTGGCCCAGGGGGTGGACGGCTCGCCCCGGCAGATGGTGGAGCAGGCCCAGGCCGCCGGCAATGTCGTGCTCCTGGGTACCAGCAGCCTGTGGGAGGGGATAGACGTGCCGGGGGACAACCTGCGGGTGGTAGTGGTGACGCGGCTGCCCTTCAACGTGCCCACGGAGCCGCTTTTCGCCGCCCGGGCCGAGGGCTTCGCCAACCCCTTCACCGAGTACACGGTGCCCCAGGCGGTGCTGCGCTTCCGGCAGGGCTTTGGGCGGCTCATCCGGAGCAAGGAGGACCGGGGCGTCGTGGTGGTGCTGGACAGCCGGGTAAAGTCCAAGGGGTACGGCAAGGTGTTCATGAGCTCCCTGCCCCCCTGCACGGTGCGCCAGGCCCCGCTGCGAGGCCTGGGCCAGGAGGTGGTGGGGTGGCTTGACAGGCGGTCAGGCGGGCGTAAGAAAAGCGACTGACGGACGAGGTTCTGCTCGCCAGGGAGTGGCGGCTAGCATGACCTGGCATTAGTAACTATCTCAGAACGGTCTTATGCACCCCAGCTTGATGAGCCTACCCTGAGCGTAGCCGAAGGGCTGGGGCATGATGCCGCCCCCTGATGGGCATTGTACAAATACGTTGCCCAGTGCGATCTGACCTCTCCCCCTGTGGTCCCCCTCTCCGCAGGAGAGGGGGACGATGATCTGAAGAATCGGTGTGATGCGGCCTTGCCGCATCACACCGATTCAAACCTATCTTCTCCCTCTTCCCGTGCGGGAAGAGCCTGTCCTTGAGTCCTTCGGCTGAAGGACGAAGGAGGGTCGGGGGTTAGGTCGGAGGAGGTAACGAAGCGTGAGTATCGCTCCGCGAGCGGGCAAGCCCGGCGCCAGGAGACAGGGCGAACCACCCCGCAGCCCGTGGCCTTCCTGCCAGGGGCCCCGGCTACTGCGTCTCCTCTGTCACCGGCACGTGGCGCGCACCCCGGCTCTGCCCTTCACCGCTGGCATCATCCCCAGGGTCCATACGCTCAATAGCGCTGTCCAGCATGCTGCGGAAAGCTAGCAGCATCTCCTTGTTGGCGTTGCGCCAGTGGCGAAGGGAAGCCCTGGGAAGCAGGCGGGCGGCCCTGGGCCGCACGTGAATGGTCACCCCTTCCCCCCGGTCGTAGTCCACTTCCAGCAAGCGAGTCCTTTTGGATGTCATGTCGTGCCTCCTTTTGCGTTCCTGGCGCTGGCCTCCGCTGGGGCCTCGTGGAACTTGAGCTTCAGGTGCGCTCCCTCCTTCTTTGCCTCCGCCACCGCCAGACCGGCCAGCGCCCTGGGCAGCAGGATGTTGCGGCGATAGTGGCCCACCTGGAGCGCCAACTCCTCCTCGTTCTGTACCACGGAGATGTCCTCCAGGGACATGAAGGGGATAGCCACGGTCAACACGTAGGACCCGTCCTCTCTGGACACCTTCTGGGTCTGCTCCGAGTAGAAGAACTGGACGGGGTCCCGCTCCCCGAAGACGGCCTGGGCCATCTGGCGGAGCACCGGCAGGCCCACCACCTCCTGGTCCATCAGGGGCGCTGGGATGATAGGGATGGGATCAAAGTATTCGCTGATCATGTCCATGTACTTGGCCTGGCTTGCCTTCCAGGAGTCAAAAAATCGGTCCTGCAACGAAGACGGGATCACGCGGTTGCATACCAGGAGGTCGGTGCAATAGCCGTACAGGTTCAGGTAGGTAAAGGTGCGCTGGGTCTCCTTGATGACCATCTTCTCCGGGTTCACCACCAGCCGCACCGTGGAGATGGTGGAGTCGCTGAGGATGCTGCGCATCTTCTCCAG
>JACQUH010000043.1 GCA_016210375.1 Chloroflexota bacterium | reverse complement strand
TAGACCCGGCCCGTCTTGCCCCGGGCCAGCTCGGCCATGTCGGGGTTGCGCTTCTGGGGCATGATGGAGGAGCCGGTGGTGTACTCCTCTCCCAGGGAGATGAACCCGAACTCGGCGGAGGACCAGAGCACCAGCTCCTCGGCCAGGCGGGAGAGGTGCATCATGGCGGTGGCGGCAGCAGCCAGGTAGGAGAGGAGGAAGTCCCGGTCGGAGACAGCATCCAGGCTATTGTCGGAGATGCGGGAGAAGCCCAGCTCCCGGGCCAGGAACTCCCGGTCCAGGGGGTAGGTCACCCCGGCAAGAGCTCCGCTGCCCAGGGGCAGGACGTCGGCCTCGGAGCCGGCCTGGCCGAAGCGGGCGCAGTCCCGGTGGAGCATCTCGAAGTAGGCCAGCATATGGTGGGAGAAGAGCACGGGCTGCGCCCGCTGGAGGTGGGTATAGCCGGGGATGGCCACGTCCAGGTTGGCCTCGGCCACCTCCAGCAGGGCCGACTGGAGGTCGTGGAGGGCGGACACAGTCTTGCCCACCGCCTCTTTGATGTAGAGGCGCATGTCGGTAGCCACCAGGTCGTTGCGGGAGCGGCCGGTGTGGAGCTTGCCCGCCACCGGGCCAATGCGCTCGGTGAGGCGGGCCTCGATGGCCATGTGGATGTCCTCCATCTCGGGGCGGAAGGGGAAGGTGCCCGCCTCGAACTCCTCCCGGATGGAGGTCAGGCCCATGACGATGTGCTCGGCGTCTTTATCGGAGATGATGCCCTGGCGAGCGAGCATGCGGGCATGGGCTATGGAGCAGGCGATGTCCTGCTTGTAGAGCCGCCTGTCGAAGGGCAGGGAGGCGACGTAATGCTTAGGGTCCATATGCGGTTCCCCGTGAAGTGTCATTCTGAGGGAGTCCCCACCTTGTCGGGACTACCGAAGAATCCGTCCCCGAGCTTCGGATTCTTCGTCCGCCTGGAGCGGACTCAGAATGACACGTTGGGCGCTCACAACTGAAGTCGGGGGCATGGGTGCTTCGCACTTCAGTGCGGGGTAGTGAGGATACTCGGAGGCAACCCACGGCGACCATTCTAGTGCTCGTGCCCCCGATTGGGAAATGTGGCGTCGGGGTGGAAGTCCCAGTGGGAGTAGGGCTTGAGGTCGAGCACGGGCGTGCCGTCGGCGGCGTCCAAGCCGGACACCCGCAGCACGTTCCCCTCCCGCCCCAGCAGGTGCACCGTGGTGAGGCCAATGGGGTTGGGGCGGGTAGGGGCGCGGGTGCCGAAGATGCCCGCCGGCAGGTCGGGCTTGCGGCGCTCCGCGGGGAACTGGAGCACGTAGCGCTCGGACTCCTCGATCCCGGTGAACCAGAAGAGGACCACAATATGGCTGTGACGCTCGATGCCGTCCAGGGCGGGGGCATACTCCGGCTCCACGATGATCTCGGCGGTCACCTGGCTGTAGTCGCGCCTGTGCTCATGGGAGCCTAAAGGGCTGCGCACCCGGCCAATGGGGCGCAGTACCAGGGCAGGGGAGCTAGAGGTCATGAACCAATGCCCCTAGTCCCGCCCGTCCGGGGCAACTTCTTTTGCTGATGATCAAGTAAATACATCATCTCTGCGCAGATTGAGGTTTCACCCTCATCCTCACCTTCCCCCATCAAGGGGGAAGGGATTCCTCTCCTCTCCCTCGATGGGAGAGGATTAAGGTGAGGGCGAGACGCATGCCCAATAGCTGGTGGAATTATTATGTCTACGACTATCAAAAGAGGTTCTCCACAGAAGGCGCGGCTGTGGCACATTGGCTCTAGCCTCTAGTCCCCATGTTCTGGCTTCTGGGCCTGGGCCTGGGTGCGCACGGGCAGGCCCCAGATGTGGATGAAACCAGGCGATGCCTTGGGGTCGAAGGCGTCACCCTTGTCGTAGGTGGCCAAGTCGTAGCGGTAGAGGGAGTAGGGCGACTTCCGGCCCACCACGGTGGCCTGCCCCTTGTGCAGACGCACCCGCACGGAGCCGGTGACATAGCGCTGGCTACTGTCCACAAAGGCCGCCAGGTCTCGGCGGAGCGCGGAGAACCACAGCCCGTTGTAGACCAGCTCGGCGTACTCCTGGGCCACCCGCTCCTTGAAGCGGAGCTGGTCCTTGCTCAGGGCCATGCCCTCCAGCGCCTTGTGGGCGGATACGAGCACGGTGCCCGCC
>JACQUH010000042.1 GCA_016210375.1 Chloroflexota bacterium | reverse complement strand
GAAACGGTGTGATGCGGCTCTGCCGCATCACACCGTTTCCTCAAATAGTCGGGCAGGCAATGCCCTACAGAGGAAGTCTGCGCATTGGCTCTGTTTGTCTTGTCGTGGTGGTACCTTCCCCTGGCACTGAAGTGCCAGGTTTTCAGTTCGCCCAACCCCCGACTTCAGTCGGGAGGGATTCAGAACAGCCCAAGGCAAACGGAACCTTAGCATTCGGACGTTTGCGTTCCTGGAGCAATGGCGCTAGAATAGCGTGACACAACTGAACACTCGCCGCAGACAGTGGGTGCCCCACGGGGCATAAACGCAAGGCCCACCGAGGCAATGCCGAGAAGCCGCCAGGAGACCTGGCGCTTTATCCCCTGTCTGCAATTGGCGATGGGGATTTTTTGTTTGAGGTCTCAAGCTCATGCCATCTGCGAGAAACGTAAAGCTGCTGGACGACATTACGGACAAGATGTCCCGGGCCACGGTGGCCATCGCCGCGGACTTCGCCGGCGTGCCCACCACCACTATGGCGGAGCTGCGCCGGCATCTGCGGGCCAACGGCATAGACTTCAGGGTGGTCAAGAACACCTTGTTCCAGCGCTCCGCTGACTCCGTGGGCAAGCCCGAGGCCAAGGAGTTGCTGGCCGGCCCCACAGGCGTCGCCTTCGGCTACGCTGACCCCGTTCAGCCCGTCAAGGTGATCAGCGACTACGTGAGGGCCAACCGCCTGTCCATAGCTGTGCGAGCCGCCGCCCTGGGAGGCCGGGTCTACCGGGGGGATGACCTGGCCCGCCTGACCCAGCTTCCCCCCAGAGAGGTCCTCTTGGCCCAGTTGCTGGGCCAGTTGAATGCACCCCTCTCCCGGCTGGTGGGCGTCCTGAGCAGCCCCCTGACGGGCCTCGCGGTCGTGCTCCAGCAGCGGGCCAAACAGCTTGAAGAGGCGGCGGCTGCCCAATAGGACCCTATGGGGCGGAACCCCTCTCCCCTGGTGGGAGGGGGCCAGCGCCCGTCCCATCATGTAGATTCTCTCCCGTCTCGGGGAGGGATCCGGCAAGGCAGACAACAACACGAGCGGAGGTTTTTCATGGTGACAAAGGAAGAGATCATTACGTCTATCAAGGGCATGTCGGTCCTGGACCTGGCCGACCTGGTTAAGGCCCTGGAAAGAGAGTTCGGCGTAAGCGCCGCCGTGGCCGTAGCGCCTACCGCTGGCCCAGCCGCCTCCACGGGCCCGGCCGCTCCCCCCGAGGAGGAGAAGACGGAGTTCAAGCTGGTGCTCAGAGAGATCGGCGCCAACAAGATCAACGTCATCAAGGTAGTGCGCGAGCTGACCGCCCTGGGCCTGCGGGAGGCCAAGGAGCTGGTGGAGAGCGCCCCTGCCACGGTGAAGGATGGCGTCAACAAGGACGACGTTGCAACCATGAGGAAGAAGCTGGAGGACGTGGGCGCCGTCGTTGGAGTGGAATAGTCGCCGTCCGATGCCGGTTTGCCGGTAGGGGCGACGCATGCGTCGCCCCTACAAGGGGGGTAACACATGAGCCGCCGCAAGGACCGCGAGCGCTTTGAGGCCATGAAGCGCCTGAACCCGGACTACTCTGGGTTCCGTGGCCATACTGCCGAGCCTACCCTCCCTGGCAACACGCCCTTGCAGGCTATGGTGTGCACGGTCTGCGGCAGGAAGCGCAACATCCCTCTGGGCATTGCCCTGGAGCAGCAAGACCACTTCGTCTGCCAGCAGTGCCGGGACGAAGGGAAGGGGTAGGCCTTCACCCCACTGCGCTTAAAGCCTCACTACCCGGGGAAGATGTACAATGTGGGGGCCTGGCCGCCGGTAGCGGCCAGGCCCCCACATTCTGTTTCTCTCCCTCCCCTCGGGGAAAAGGCCAGGGACGGTGGAGCATCCGCAACGAGACGAGACTTGCTGGTGGCCAGCCCAGCAGAGGCACACCCATGGAAAACCCGCAGCGCCCAACCTATCACGTCCTGATCCGGAACATGCCCACGGAGGAGCGCCCCCGGGAGCGCCTGCGAGAGCGCGGCGCATCCTACCTGAGCAACGCTGAGCTCATCGCCATCCTGCTGCGAACGGGCACCCCGGCGGAGAATGTACTGGAGCTGGCCAACCGCCTGCTCTCCACCTTTGGCGGGCTGGGCGGCCTGGCCAAGGCCAGCTACGAGGAGCTGGCGGCGATTCACGGCGTTGGCGAGGCCAAAACGGCCCAGCTCAAGGCTGCCCTGGAGCTGGGCCTCCGTTTGCTGGCCACTGGCGGGGAGGCGCGCGTCGTTGTCAGCTCGCCGAGGGACATCGCCAACCTGGTGATGGGCGAGATGGCCTTCCTGGAGCAGGAGTGCCTGCGCGTCCTGCTGCTCAACTCCAAGAACCAGGTCATGGGCATCACCGAGGTCTACCGCGCCAACGTCAGCGCCACCACCGTCCGCGCCGCCGAGGTCTTCAGCGAGGCCGTGCGCTCCAACCACCCCTTCGTCATTCTGGTCCACAACCACCCTTCCGGCGATCCCACACCCAGCCCCGAGGACATCCGCGTCACCGAGCAACTGGTGCAGGCTGCCAGGCTCCTGGACATAGAGGTGCTGGACCACGTGGTCATAGGGCGGAACAGCTATAACGGCTACGTCAGCATGAAGGAGCGCAAGCTGGCCTTTGGGTGAACGCGCCGTTATCATAAGGACAAGAGGGCCACAGCATGGGCACGTCCAGCGTGACAATAGAGGTTGGCGACCCCCAGGGCCAGCGGTACGAGACGGTGGAGGCGCTGGTGGATACGGGGGCGACCTATTCCCAGATGCCTTCGTCATTCCTGGAACGTCTTGGAGTGCGCCCGCATGGCCTGGTCACCTTCCTGTACGCGAACGGCGCGCAAGAGGAGCGGCCTATTGGCAGGACGTGGGTACGGCTGGGCGGTAAGGCGGAAATAACGCTGGTCGTTTTTGGGGCAGAAGACGCGGGAGTGCTTCTTGGCGCTTATACCATGGAAGGTTTCCTTGTTGCCCCCGACCCACTAAACCGCAGGCTAGTGCCAGTATTAGGGTTGATGATGTAGGCTCGGGTTGAGAAGAGCCAGGCCAGCAAAGCTGGCCTGGCTCTTCTCCTCCTTAATGCAGCAGGCTCGTCGTGTTGCTGATAACACCACGGGCGTTCTGCCCCCCGTCAAGGAGGGCCGTTGGTGTATGGAGGTCACCTGGGGGACCGCTCGGCTCAAGGTAGTGTTCGCAAGGCGGCGGCGTCTTCCGCCTTTGCGCCTGGTAACCAGCGCCCACGCCTTCGTCTTTGACGAAGGGAGACTGCTGCTCACAAAGCTCAAGGCCGGCGGAGAGTGGCGGCCAGGGTGGGACGTTCCAGGTGGACGCATCAGGACAGGAGAAACGCCCATTGCCGCGTTGCATCGGGAATGCCTGGAAGAGGCCGGAGTGACGCTGGATAATGTCGGACTGTTTGGTACGCTGAAACTAAGAGGCCTGGACGCTGCCCCGCCCCTTGGCCACGCCTATCCATGGCCTGTTTCCTATATCGCCATATATGTAGCCTCGGCCAGGGAATACCAGGACCTGCCGGACCTCTACGAGGCAGAGGCTCGCGGCGCCTTCGCTATCCCGGAAGCTGTAAGGATCCTGCGAGAGGAGAAGGGCGATCCGCTGCTGGCCTGCCTAGTGGGCGATGCCTTTGCTTTCTCTTTCACAGTAATACCGAAGCGAGCGGGCGAACCTATTGCTCCACGGGCTTAATGGCCTCAAACCCCGTATACGGCCTCAGGCAGTCGGGGATGACCACGGAGCCGCCCGACTGCTGGAAGGTCTCCAGGATGGCAATCATAATGCGCGGCAGGGCCAGTCCGGAGCCGTTAAGGGTGTGGACCAGCTCTGGGCGGCTGCGGGCCTCACGGCGGAAGCGGATGCCCGCGCGCCGCGCCTGGAAGTCGGTGCAGTTGGAGCAGGAGCTGACCTCCAGCCACTCCTGGCAACCTGGCGACCACACCTCCAGGTCGTAGCTCCTGGCGGAGGGAAACCCCATGTCGCCAGTGCAAAGCTGCAAGACGCGGTAGTGCAGACCCAGCCGCTGCAAGAGGTCCTCCGCATCTGCCACTATCTTCTGAAGCTCCTCGTCGGACCGCTCCGGCTCCACAAAGGCGTACATCTCCACCTTGTCAAACTGGTGGACGCGCTTGATGCCCCGCGTATCTCGTCCCGCTGCCGTCTTCTCCTTGCGGAAGCAGGGCGTGTAGGCGGCGTACTTGATGGGCAGCGACCCTGGTTCCAGGATCTCGCCGGCATGCATGGCGGTTAGGTTGACCTCGGCGGTGGGCACCAGCCACAGGTCGTCCTCGGCGTCGTGGTACAGGTTGTCGGCGAACTTGGGCAGGTTGCTGCTGCCCACCAGGGTCTCCGACTTCACCAGGGCTGGCGGATAGATCTCTATGTAGCCATGCTCCTGGGTGTGGACGTCCAGCATCCAGGTGATCAGGGCGCGCTGGAGACGGGCTCCTTGCCCACGCAGAACCACAAAACGGGCGCCGGACATGCGTGCGCCCCTCTGGAAGTCAATGATGCCCAAGGCGTCGTTCAGGTCCCAGTGGGCCTTGGGTTGGAAGTCGTAGGCACGCGGCTGGCCCCAGGTGCGGCGGACGATGTTGGCCGAGGCGTCCAGGCCGATTGGCACGTCGGCGCGGGGCAGGTTAGGCAGGGTGAGCAGGGCCTTGCTCAGCTCTTCCTCAACACCTTTGACCTCATCTTCCAGGGCTTTGATGCGGTCTCCCACCTGGCGCATTTCGGCGATGAGCTCCGGTGAGCGCTCCCTGCTGCGCCCTATCTCCTGGCTCACCTGATTGCGACGGGCGCGGAGCTCATCGCCCTGGTGGATGGCGTCGCGGCGACGGGCGTCCAGGGCCAGGATAGGCTCCAGGGCCGACTCCTCGCCACGGCTGGCGAGGGCCGCCCGCACCTGGTCCGGGCGGCGGCGGATAAGCTCTATGTCAAGCATGGAGGCCTCAAAGGAGCAGGCCGCGCACGGGTATCAGCCGTTGAGGCACGGGGTCAACTCCCAAACCAAAGGTTTCCAGTGTCACAACGCCCAAGAGTGGCTGTACCCCTTCATCACCGAATATCACCACCGTAGGATGAACTTCTCCGTGCAGGCGTAGCATCACATCTGCGATGTCATAGCGTTTGACCCGCCCATCGGCTACTTCAAACTCCCGCGGTCCTGTGGGGAGTATGCCGTGTTGCTTCAACACTGAGCCGGGTACCAAGGTGTACATCGCCCCGGTATCCACGAGGGCCTCTATCGCCACGAAAGGCCCCTGGGCTCGCGCCGCCAGCTCAATCCTCTGATAGAACGCGCCCATAGCTCACCTATTGCTTCTCCGAAACATGATACGCCTTCTCCTCCAGGGCTGCCCGCTCTATGGCAGCAATGCCCAGGGTCCGCACGTCTTCGGCCACGGGAACCTCGGTGGCTCCCGCATGGAGTGCAATCCCCGTGCCCAGGCGCAGTGTTTCCAGGGGCACCCATCGCCACGTGCCAGGCGGCGGCGTCTCCCGGCGGCGCGTTGCGGGCGTGGTGAAGTAGATGAGGTCAATGTGCTGGTGGGCTAGCTCGCCGGGCGTGGCAGGAATGTCCTCCACCATGATAGTGGCGGGGGCAAGGAGCTGAACCGGGGAAGTATAGGAAAAAGCCTGGGCCGTGGGAAGGAGTTCAACGGGGAAGCCGGCCTCTTCTAACGCCTCGCGGAGGGCCGCCTGGACGGGGTCTTCGTCCGCTTCTATGTGGCCGCCGGGAGGGAGCCACATGCGGTTCTTGGTGTGCCAGTGCAGCAGCGTGTGGCCCTGGGCCGACACAAAGGCCGTGACGGTGAAGTGGCGGCGCATTGCCCTATGACCCCTGGCCGGGGTTGATTGTCCGCATCTGAGGGAACAGCACCACGTCCCGAATGGACCGCTGGCCCGTGAGCACCATGACCAGCCTGTCTATGCCCACGCCCAGGCCGCCCGTGGGAGGCATGCCATACTCCAGGGCTGCCAGGAAATCCTCGTCCATGCGGTCAAAGTCCTCATCGCCGAACTGGCGGCGCAGCGCCTCCTGCTCCTCAAACCGCTGGCGCTGGACGACTGGGTCGTTCAGCTCCGTGAAGGCGTTGCCCACCTCCATGCCGCCGATGAACGCCTCAAACCGCTCCACGTAGCGGGGGTCTCCGGGCTTGGCCTTGGCCAGGGGCGACATCTCCACGGGGTAGTCCACCAGGAAGGTGGGCTGGATCAGCTTCGGCTCCACCAGGGATCCGACCAGCTTGTCCAGGATGCTGGTGCGGCTCTCGGTGCGCTGCACCTGCACGCCCAGCTCGGCGGCGGCGGCGGCCAGCTTCTCGTTGGTGTCCTGTCGCTCAATATCCACGCCTGCCTTTCGTAGCTCCTCCACCAGGGACAGCCGAGGCCATGGCGGGTCCAGGCCGATGGCGTGCTCGTGAAAAGCCACCGTGGTGGCGCCCAGGACCTCCCGCGCCGCTGAAGCGACCATCTCCTCCACCATGGCCATCACATCGTTGTAGTCGGCGTAGGCCTCGTAGCTCTCCATGGTGGTGAACTCGGGGTTGTGGTCCATGTCTATGCCTTCGTTGCGGAACACCTTGCCGATCTCGTACACCTTGTCCATGCCCCCGACGATGAGGCGCTTCAGGTGAAGCTCCGTGGCGATGCGCAGGTACAGGGTACGGTCCAGGGCGTTGTGCCTGGTCATGAAGGGCTTTGCCATGGCCCCGCCAGCCACGGGCACCATGGTGGGCGTCTCCACCTCCATGAAGCCGCGGCCATCCATGAAGCGGCGAATGTACGAGACGATGCGGCTGCGGTTGCGGAAGATGGCCTGAACCTCTGGGCTAGCCATGAGGTCCAGGTATCGCTGGCGGTAGCGCACCTCAACGTCTTTCAATCCGTGCCACTTCTCTGGCGGCGGGCTGATGGCCTTGGAGAGGATAACGAGGTCCGAGGCTTCCAGGGTTATCTCGCCCCGGCGGGTCTTGAATAGAGGCCCCGTGGCCCCAAGGAAGTCGCCCAGGTCAAGGGCCTCCAAGAGGGCGTACTTGGGACCCAGGATGTCGCTGCGGAGGTGCACCTGGAGGCGGCCCGAACCGTCCCGCAAGTCAAGGAAGGTTGCCTTGCCCATGCCTCGCAGGGCGGCAACGCGACCGGCGGCGGTTATCGTCTGGGTGCGGGTGCCCGTACCGCCCGTGGCCTCCGCCTGCTGGAACAGAGCGGCGGCTTCCTGGCTGGTATGGGTGCGATGGAAGTGGGCGGGATAGGGGTCAATGCCCTGGGCGCGCAAGCGCTCCAGCTTGTCCAGCCTGGAGCGGAGGAGGTCTGATGCACGGTCTGGCATTGGGGGCAGTGTTCTTGCCTGTGAGGTCTGGTCCAGTAGGACACGAGCGGCAGGCTGTCGCCCCAGCCTTCCCTCACCAGGCTTCCCTGATGGTGGGGTAGCCGTCCTCTTCCTCCGCAAGGGAAAAGGGTACAGCCTGCCACGGGCCGAAGCCCTGGGAAGAGCGAAGGGAAGCCGAAGGGATAGGGGAGAAAGCTCAGTCTACCTTCACCACCGTCAGCTTGATTTTCCCGGAGGGAGTAGCCACCTCCGCCTGCTCCCCTACCCTGAGGCCGAGGAGCGCCCGGCCCACCGGCGACTCGTTGGAGATACGGCCCTGGGCGGGATCAGCCTCGGTGCGGCCAACGATAGTAAAGGTCTGGGTGCGGCCCTGGGGGTTCGTGACCGCCACCTGGGAGCCGATCTCCACCACCTCTGAGGGCTTTCGGTCGCCTGGGATGAGAACGGCGTTCTTAATGAGCTCTTCCAGCTCCAGGATGCGGCCCTCAATGAAGGCCTGCTCGTTCTTGGCGTCCTCGTAGTCGGCGTTGTCTACAGTGCCACCCAGCTCCTTGGCGCCTTGGATACGCTGGGCCACCTCCGGACGGCGCGCCCTACGCAAAAAGTCCAGCTCTGTTTCTACCTTGGCCAGTCCCTCAGAGGTGAGAAATGTTTCCCGCCGCACCATAATGACCACTCCACCCAGGTCTGGGCAAAAACAACAAGTCAGGGCGTAGGGGAATAGCCCCCTACCGCCCTGTGTATAGAGCAGTCTAACGTAGTTTGAAGGGATTGTAAAGCGCCTTTCTCCATCCCCCGGAGCCGATTCAACGTCCCCCTCTGATATTACCTGTTGACATAGAGAATATGCCCTGTTACAATAGTTTCTCCCGCAATTGACTGGCGGGTTTATCTTTTTACTGGCCACTCCAGGTAGTTTGGGACATCGGCCTGGGCGCACCTCAACCCCCCATAGGACAGGACTTGCCCTGGCCTGGCTTTCCCGGCCCCTTTCCGGGACGGGTCCTAAACAGTGCCAGATGCCCCCAGCAGCTTCGGCAAACCGCCGTCTCCTGGACCCTTCCACGGCATTACGTCTAGCCAAGGTTTGGAGGGATGCTACCATGAAGGTACTTCGCACGGGCTGGCTCTGGGTGACCCTCGTTACCCTCTTGATTGTGGCCGGGTGCGCAGGCTCCCAGGAGCCCACCCCGGTCCCCACCGCCACAAAGCCTCCTGCCGCTACTCCCACCAGCACCCCCTCGGGCCAGGCGACGCCGACCCCCACGAAGGCGACGGGGGTGTCTACGCCAACGGCGGCGCCCGCGCCCACCGCTACCCCCATCCCCACCCCCGTGCCAACCCTTACCCCGAAACGGGGCGGCATCGTCAGGGTTGACCAGAACAGGGACATGGTGGGCTTTGACCCCAACAACACCACCTCTGGCTTTGACAACCAGCTCAACTCCATGTTCTACAACGGCCTGGTGTGGAACTGCTTCGGCACCGACGTCTGTCCCGACATCGCCAAGAGCTGGAAGTACACCGCCGATGGCAAAGCCCTGGTCTTTGAGCTTAACAACAACGTGAAATGGCAGAAGGGCGTCAAAGACGGCGTCGTCAAGGCCCAGGACGTGAAGTTCTCCTTTGACAAGATCATGGGCAAGGTGGAGGGCTTCACCCAGTCCGAGCGCATCGGCTGGATGACCAACTACGTCACCAGCATTGACGTGGTGGACGACTTCACCGTGCGCTTCAACGTCGTGCGGCCCGCGGCCATCCTGCCCGTGATGATGACGGTGGGCTTCGCCAGCGTGATCCCCGCCGGCACCACGTACGACCAGATGAAGACTTCCAAGGTACCCCTGGGCTCGGGGCCCTTCATGATAAAGG
>JACQUH010000018.1 GCA_016210375.1 Chloroflexota bacterium | reverse complement strand
GCGGGCACCCCCTACTGCGTCACCGTGGACTTCCAGTCCCTGGAGGATAAGGCCGTTACCATCCGGGAGCGGGACACCATGTCCCAGGTGCGGGTGCCCGTGGCCGAGCTGGCGGGCGCGCTGCGGGAGCGGCTGGCGCTGTGACAACAGTTCCGGACAGCGGGAGGGTGAAGGGCATGCGCCGCAGTGAAATTCTGGCTACCCTAGCTCACCACAAAGGGGATCTCCAGGGATTTGGCGTGAGCTCCCTGGCGCTCTTTGGTTCAGCGGCGCGGGATGAGGCTGGGCCAGAGAGCGATGTGGACATCCTGGTGGAATTCGACCGGCCGGTAGGCCTCTTTGAGTTTCTCGCGCTCAAGGGGTATCTGGAAGGTCTCCTGGGGCATACCGTTGACCTGGTTACCCCCGCTGCTCTAAGGCCTCACATGCGGGACCATGTTCTCCAAGAGGCCCTCTATGCGGCCTAGAGACTGGCGCATACGCCTGGAGGACATCCTTGAGGCCATCAACAGAGTTACCACATACACTGAAGGCATGAGCTACCAGCAGTTCTGCCGGGACACCAAGACGGTAGATGCCGTGGTGCGCAACCTGGAGATCATAGGTGAAGCGGCCAGATACGTCGGCCCCGACCTGGAGGAAAAGCACCCCGAGGTGCCGTGGGACCGGATGCGCGGCATGCGGAACATCCTGGCACACGAGTACTTCGGCGTTGACCTGAGTATCCTATGGCAAACTGTTCAGCACGATCTTCCTCCCTTGGTCCCCCTGCTCAGAGCCGTGCTGGAAGCCGGAAATCCGGGCGAGCGGTGACGTCACGTTAATGGTAAGCTTTGCATGGAATTTGCAGGTGCGGGTGCCCGTGGCAGAGCTGGCGGGCGCGCTCCGGGAGCGGCAGTCATAATCTCTTAAAGGGGGACGAACGTGGCTATAAGAGATGCAACACAAGCCATCAATCGCTTTAAGGAGCACGTAGCTGAACTCGCCGAGACATGGTACGAAGGAGACTCTCGAAAAGCTTTTAGGCACGCCGCCTTTCAGCAAACAGCGCCTGACCCCTCCATAGCTGATCCCCAAGTGATTGAACTGACCGCAATAGACAAGACGGGTGACTTTGAAATAGATGGGTGGTTTGTCGACGATACGTCTGAAGTGTTCTTGCTTTTCCAGGCTGTAGGCGGCGAGAACCGTGTTGACGAGGCCAGCCTGACTAAGTTTTGGGATGCACCTCAAGAAATCCTTGACCCCGAGCGACTCGCAAAAACACGTAATCAGTCTGTGCTAGAAGTGTCTCGTACTCTCACGGAAAAGCTCAAGGATGATTACAGCCTTAGAATGGTATTTGCTGCGAAAGCAGGCTTTGTGCCGGCTGCCAGAGACTTTGCCAAATCAAGACAGCGCGTTGAACGCACGCTTAAGCTCGGGGACGGAACACGGATTGTGTGCAAGTGCACCTTGGAGCTTCTTGATGTGAAAGAGCTTGCAGAAAAGTATGATGATTACCGGGCCGGTTTTCGGGGCGGTGCAATAGACGTCGACCTCAACATTGAAGAGAGGCTAAGCTATCCCATCAATAGAGAAGGCTTGAGTTCATTGCGCGCTACTGTGCGGGCCAGCGAGATAGTAAGGATATTTCGGATGCCGGGAGTGGGCTTTCGCCTTTTCTCGCTGAATCCACGGGGACCGATTGCCAATGCTAAGGTAAACAAGAACATAGCGAAGACGCTCGACTCGCCGCAAGGACGTAGGACGTTTCATCTTCTCAACAACGGCCTATGCGCAACATGCGATAGTTTTGCGCCGACAGATGGCGGATCTCTGAAGGTAGAGAATTTCCAAATAGTAAATGGCTGCCAAACCACCGTCACTTTGAACTCAAGAACCGATGCTGAGCTTAGTGAAACGTTGGTCGACCTTAAGCTGGCTGTCGCTGACGTCACTCTGGCCGAGAGCATTGCTTCTGCCTCAAACTCCCAAACTGCGCTAAGGGCAAGGGACTACGCATCCTTTGAAAGGCAGCAAAGGCAACTCCAGTTCGAGTTTGGGCGGCTGCAACCCCCTTGGTACTATGAAATCAAACAAGGCTACTGGCGGTTTGTGCTGGATGATTCGCAGAAGGCACGTTTTAAGACAGGGCCCAGGAAACGCCACATAGAAGTCCAGCCACTGGCACAGGCGTCCCTCGCATTTAGGGGCTATCCGGCTGAAGCACTAGACCGAGTGCGTTTTGTGTTTCAAGGGATTCGGTCGCCTGAGGAAAGGGAGTGGTACGAGCGGGCGTTTCCCAGCAATGTGAACGCCCAACAACTCCTTTTGCCCTGGCTATTGCTAGATTCAATCGAGAGACAGCAGGAGCGATTCCGTTTCTCTACCTTCCATGTACTCTGGCTAGTGGCGTCGATCTTGAGAGAACATTACCAACTTGGCCTATCGGACTATTTCAGCCCGGAGACGTCGTCCCAGCTCTGCGGATCAATCCAGGAGTGGATTCCCGATCTCTTCAGGGTAGCTAACGTTGCTTGCAATGTAGCCTACCGGCGAGCCACCAACATTATGAGACAGCAGCCTGAACTAAGGGACTTCTTCCGCGCTTCGGGCGAACTCTGCCCTGGTGTGACGCCCACTGAGCTGCTCTCCGAAGCGTGCAAAGATGAGTTGGGAATTGCAGTAGACACTCAAAGAGACCCGCGGACATCCCTGCCGAGGTAAGCAGGTAGTGGCCTTGTGCACTTTCGCCTAGCAATCCAGTGTTGACAGACAGACCGAAACCCTGTATGGTCCAGGTCCACCAAGAACGGAGGGCCGGACATGCCACTGTACAGGGTCTACGGCAAGAGCTTTCACAGGGAGCACTCAGACTACTTTAGTGAAATCATCGAGGCGCGGTCGCCAAGAGCAGCCCTCTACAGACTCGCGCGCGACGCCAGCGGCGTTGAAAGCATCGGAGAGGTCTGGTGGGAAAGTCCGAAACCCAAGAAAGTTGGCGTGGGACGCCTTGAACCGGAGCCCACCTTCTCGCCTCACGACGACGAGCTATACAAGGTTAGGACGATAACTCTTGTGGAACGTAGGGAAGTTACTTGCCCCAAGTGCAAGGGCACGGGAAGGGCGATGGTCTACGAAGACGTTGAACCGCCTTTTGTCCCCTAGCCGCGTCTCGTCTAGTGCGTCTCCTCCACTTCGCTGACCGGCACCTGCTCTTGGCAGCCACGCACGAACAGGGCTATAATAGTCTTACCTAGGACACAATGTATGAAGAGCAGGGTTTCGGTAAGAGGGCAGACGGTAATCCCCGCGGAGATACGCCGGGCGCTGGGCATCACCCCCGATACCGCCGTGCACTGGAGGGTTGAGAGCGGGACTCTAGTGGGGGTCGTGGTGCCAGCAGACCCGGTGAAAGCATCTCTCGGTGTGCTCAAAGGCAAGGTCTCCTCTGACGACTTGCGCCGGGAGCGCACGGAGGAGCGCGCCAGAGAGAGGACACGAGAAAACGGGGCTAACTAGTGCCCCCATATGTGCTGGACACCTCGGCTGTCTTGTGTGTGCTCAACCAGGAGGACGGCGCCGACCAGGTGCTGGCTCTCCTCGGCTCCTCCCGAAGCGCGCCGCCGGGACGGGCGCAGGTGCTGGTCCCCTTCATCGCCTTGATGGAGCTGGAGTACCTGCTAAGGCGTCGGCTAGACTCCGGGGAGGCCGAGCGCGTTCTACTCTTGGTGGAAAGCTGGCCCGTCGAGGTGAGGGAGTCCAACAGGGAATGGGGCTACGCAGCAGCCCAGCTCAAGGCGACGTTGCGGGTTTCTATGGCGGATGCGTGGATTGCATCTCTGGCCCTCCTTGAGGATGGGGAACTCGTGCACAAAGACCCGGAACTGGGGCAGATACCTGGACTGAAGACAGTGCCCCTGCCCCTCAGGGCCTCCCACCACGGTGCGTGATACCCCGCCCGCGATGTAGGTTACCGAAGCATGCGTCTTCTCCACTTTGCTGACCTGCACCTGGGGGTGGAGGCCTACGGGGGCACCGACCCCGCCTCCGGCCTGCCCTCCCGCCTGGTGGACTTCCTCCGCTGCCTGGATGAGCTCGTGGACTGCGCCCTCTCCGAAGGCGTGGACCTGGTGCTCTTCGCCGGAGACGCCTACAAGAGCCGGGAGCCCTCCCAGACCCACCAGCGGGAGTTCGCCAAGCGCCTGCGTCGCCTCATCGAGGGGGGCATCCCCGTCTTCCTCCTCATCGGCAACCACGACCTGCCCCACGCCTTCGCCCGCGCTACCTCCGTGGAGATATTCGATACCCTGGGGCTGGAGCGCATCACCGTGGCCAGCAAGACCGGCACCTATAACATCGCCACTCGGTCGGGCACCCTCCAGATCGCCTCCCTGCCCTGGCTGCGTCGGAGCAGCCTGCTCTCCCGGGAGGACACCCGGGGTCTCTCCCTGGACGAAGTCAGCGAGCGCCTGCGCCAGGCAGCGCTGGCCCAGCTCCGCCGTCACCTAGACCAGCTCGACCCCTCCCTGCCCGCGGTGCTGGCGGCCCATATCTCGGTGCGGGGAGCCCGCCACGGCTCCGAGGGCCGCATGATGGTGAATAGTGAGCCCGACCTCCTGCCCAGCCAGCTCTCCCACCCCGCCCTGGACTACGTGGCCCTGGGGCACGTCCATAGCCACCAGGAGATGGCCTCCTGGCCCCCGGCGGTATATTCCGGTAGCCTGGAGCGGCTGGACTTCTCCGACGCGGGGGAGGAGAAGGGCTTCTGCCTGGTGGAGCTGGACCCGGGCCGAACCGCGGGGAGGCGGCTTGCGGGCTATCGCTTTGTGCCGGTGGCGGCCCGTCGCTTCGTGGAGGTGCGGGTGGCCATTCCCCCCGACGACATGAACCCCACGGCCACTGTCCTCAGTGCTCTGGCCAGCCAGGACATCGAAGGGGCCATAGTGCGGCTGGAAATCGCCCTATCGCCGGGCCAGTCCCTCCGGGAGAGTGAGATACGCCAGGCCCTCAAGGCCGCCCACTTCGTGGCGGGGATCAGCCGGGAGGTGCGCCGCGAGCGCCGGCCCCGCCTGGGCGAGGTCTCCCCCGAGAGGCTGGCTCCGGCCCAGGCCCTGCGGGCCTACCTCCAGGCCCGCAAGGTCCCCTCGGAACGGGCCGGGAAGCTACTCCAGTACGGCGACAGGATACTCAGCGAGGTAGCTGGCACTCCAGAGCTAGAGACGGGTTACACTGGCCACAGGACAGATGAAGATGATTAGCCTGTACCACGAGGAGGTGAGGGCCCCGGCGTGGTTCCAGGTGCTGGCCTGGCTGCCCGTGCCCACTCTGCTGACGGCGCTCATCGTGCCCGCGCTTACCGAGGACATGGGGCGGGACGCCTACATTTTCTTCCTGGGGATGGGCCTGGCCCTGGCGGTAGTCCTGGTCCTGGCCACCAACTTCACCGCCATCCAGGTGCAGGTGACGCCCGACGCCCTCCGCTTCGGGTTCGGCTGGTTCAAGCACAGGGTGCCCCTGCATGCTGTCCGCCAGGTAAAAACGGCCCGCTACTACTGGTGGCCCTATGGAGGCTGGGGCCTCTGCATCGCTACCGGGGGCCGGCGGGCCTACAGCCTGCCCGGGATACCCGCTGGGGTGGAGGTCACGGTGGAGGAGAGGGGAAGGGTACGCCGCTACTTCGTCTCCTCGCGGCGGCCGGAGGAGCTGGCCCAGGCCCTGAGCAGGGCAGTGCATTAGTGCTTAGTTTCAAAATTACCTATTCTACAAAAGAGTCCCTCTCCCTTGACGGGAGAGGCTAGGTGAGGGTGAAATTGAAGCTACCCCTCACCTTAATCCTCTCCCGCAAGGG
>JACQUH010000036.1 GCA_016210375.1 Chloroflexota bacterium | reverse complement strand
GTCCCAACACGGTGACGACGGGGATCAGAGAATTCTTCAATGCATGGCGCGTGATGACAAGCCGCTGCGACAGCCCTTTTGCGCGCGCAGTGCGGATATAGTCCTGTCGCAAGACCTCCATCACGGCCGCCCGGGTCTGGCGGGTGATGGTTGCCGCGGCCGCAGTGCCCGCCGTCACCATTGGCATGATCATGTGCTTCAGGTTATCCAGCGGATCGTTGGTAAGCCTGACGTAGCCTTCGGCGGGGAGCCAACCGAGGCTCACGGCGAAGAGATAGATCAGCAGGATCCCCAACCAGAAATTGGGGATGGCCGCACCTGCGATAGCGAAAACCGTGCCAACATTGTCGATCAGCGAGTTGGGCCGCACCGCGGACCAGACTCCAATGGGCAACGCGATGACAAGTGCCACCGCCAGGCTGCCGACAGCAAGCTCAATGGTTACCCCCATCCGTTGGCGGATCTCGGTGGTCAGACGTTCATTGGTGCGGATCGAGCGCCCCAGATCTCCCTTTGCCAGATTGAGGAGCCAGTGGCCGTATTGGACATAGATGGGGTCGTTCAGCCCCAACTCCTGGTGGAAGCGTTCCAGGAGTGCAGGGTCCGCAGAATCGCCAAGCAGAAAGACCGCCGGATCGCGGCCCGGCACCAGGAGCACCAGCGCATAGACCAGGCCGGTAACGATCAGAATAGTTGGTACCACTGCGATGAGCCGACGCATGAGGAATCGGCGCATTGCGCTCTCCTGCCATCCCCTGCCGCGCTCGGGCTGCCCGGGGGTCCAGCCGCGACAGCCCCGGTACAACGTTGGCGTGGAGGTGCTTCACCTCTCCAGCCAGACCGTGTGCCACTGGGCGCCGAAGCCTCCCGGCGCCGGGGTGAAGTTCCGCACGACGTTGCGGCGGATCAGGTAGTCCCTCAATTGGAAAGCAAACACAGCCAGCGCGTGCTCATTGACGACCTCCTGCACCTGGCGGTAGAGCGCGGCCCGTTGGGAGGGTTCGATAGTCGCCCTTGCTGAATCCAGGAGCGCGTCAATCTGCTGGATGATGGCGGGGTCCAAGTACCCCTGGTACATGAAGCTTGGGCTCTTGGAGTGGAACCAGTCCCTGGGGTACTGGTCGATGTCTGCGGCACCCGTGCCCCAGTACGTGAAGTAGACAGGGATATCCTTCTGGATGCGGAACCTGGTGGTGATGACGCCTCCCGGATCCCGAACCAGGCCCCAGTCGATGTTCGCTTTCTGGAGTGCATCCTTGACCACGACCATGATGGGTTCCTGCTCGGGGCGCGCCCACGTCACCGGCGTGATGCTGAAGCCCTTGCTGTACCCTTCCTGGGCCAACAGCGCCTTGGCCGCCTCCGGGTTGTACTTGTACTTGCTGTAGGCGGCGTCCCAAGCCCAGGGCCACGCCGGTCCAATGAAGCCATACACGGGGACGCCCCTCCCGAGGAGGGTCCCCTCCACAATGGCCTCGCGGTCGATGAGCATTGCAAGGGCCCTGCGAACGTTCACGTTGTCCAGCGGCGGGAACCTGGGGTTCAGGAACATGGTCGCGACCTCGGTCGCCCATCGCTCGGTGACGACGTTGCTGGGGTCCTTGGTGATTGCCGACTGCAGCTCCTCCGGCGCCGTCCCAAGATAGATATCCACGCTCCCAGCCCGGTAGGCTGCGACCTTGACCGCTGGGTCCCTCATGCGCAGGAGGGTCAGCGAATCCAGGTAGGGGTACTTGCCCAGGCTGAACGCCTTGTCCCAGCGCTCCAGCAGCACGTGACTGTCCGTGACGCGTTCCTTGACCTTGAAGTGCCCCGCGCCCGCAGGGTTGAGCTGACGCTCCGGCTTCTGCATCGATTCACGCCTGGTTGGAGAAAACACGAACCCTGGGCGCACGGCCAGGAACGAGAGCAGCGCGGCATCCGGCTTGCTGAGGTTCAGCCTGAAGGAGTACTCCCCCAGGACGTCGACACGCTCGATCCTCTCGAGCGCCCCGCGCTGCTCGTAGAGGTTCTGCGGGTCGCGCTTCCAGTCCAGGTCGCTCTTGACGGCCTCGGCGTTGAACGGTGTGCCATCGTGGAACTGCATCCCCTCCACAAGCCTGAACGTGACTTGCAGGCCGTCCGAGCCGAACTCCCACGATGCCGCCTGTCCAGGGGCGATGGTCCGGTCCGGGTTGGCAATCACCAGCCCGTCGTAGATGGGGAGGAGGATGTTGTAATCCCCGCTCGTGGTCGATTGAAGGACATCGAGCACGCTGGGGTCGATGATGGCGTGGGCCGCTCGAAGGTTGCCGCCGCGTTTGGGGCCAGCAGCGGGTAATGTGGGAGTGGGTTGGGCAGCCGTGGGGGTGGCCATAGCAGCGGCTACGGGGGCAGAGGTAGGAGTGGGAGTGGGAGTGGGTGTCGGTGCGGCTGCCGGAGTGCAAGCCAGCGCTGCGATACCAAGGAGGAGAGCGAGCACGCTCGGGAGGAGGTGGTTCCTGCTGCGCCTGGACCACATGGACGCACCCCCAAGCAAAGGAATCGTCGAATCCGTTGATGGGCCTCCCTGACGCGGGCCATCGGCCCGCGTCAGGAACACCGTGAGGTTCGGTGGGATGGCGCCATTTCTCCAGAGATGATCAGGCCATACCCCAGAACGCGCCCGGCTGGGCGCCTACTCCACGAGGTCAGGCCACTTCCGGGCCAGGGCTGCCCTCAACTCGGCAGGCGGGTCCGCCGTCTCCGGCTTCTCGTTGAGGTACTCGAAGGGCACCGTCGCGTCGATCAGGCATACCGAGCCCGGCACGTTGAGCGTCCGCTGCGTCTCAGAGGCGGCATGGACCTTGTGCAGGGACGGCGACCAGCCCCCGAACCTTCCCTTGATCGCGGCGCCGCTGCCGTACGTCCGCCGGATGATCTCGATGCTGTCATCCGGCATGGAGCGGAAACACACCGCCCACAACCAGTCGTTCGTGTCGTAGATGTCGATGTCATCGTCCACGACGACGACGTACTTGTTGGTGTAGGCGCCGGCCGCGCACTGCGAGGCGATCAGCCCCGCCTGCCTGGCGTGCCCAATGTACTGCTGCTTGATGGCCACGATCAGCAGCACCCGGCTGTTGCCAGTCTCGTGGCCCCACACGGCCGTCACCCCTGGGACCCCCGCAGCCTCCAGCGCGTTGTGGACCAGGGCGGCGCGCCACGTGCACAAGAGATACATCTCGTTGCAGCGGGGCGGCTTTCCCGGCGGGCAGCCGGAGATGATCGGGTCGTTCCGGTGGTAGACAGCCTCGACCAGCAGGCTCCGCTTTGTGCTACCGCCGTCGGTATACCCGGCCCACTCCCCAAAGGGTCCTTCCTCGAAACGCTCGTCGTCGGGGCGGTAGAACCCCTCCAGCACGATCTCGGCGGTGGCCGGGATTGGCAGTCCAGTCAGGGGGCCCTTGATGACCTCCACCGGCTCGCCGCGAATGGCCCCCATCACGTCGTAGTCGGACACCCCGTGCGGGGCCACCTCCATACCGGCGAAGATCCCCACCAGGGGATCGTGCCCCACGGAGATCGCCACCGGCATGGGCTTCCCCTGTTTCCACCACTTGTCGCGGTGCATGGCCCCGTGGCGGCCATCCCGCATGTCCAGCCCCACGCGGTTGCGGGAGAACACCTGGTTGCGATAGGTCCCCAGGTTGACCCACCCCGTCTCCGGGTCCTGCGTGATGACCGCCGTCATGGTCCCCAACATGCGGACCCGCTCCCCTGTGACGGGCGAGACATCGTTGTGATGCCAGACGGGGGTGGGCAGCTCATACAGGTCGACCTCCTCTCCCCGGTGCACGTTCTCCATGACCGGGCCGGAGGAGACGAACCTAGGGGCGATGGGGTGGCTGATCCACTCCTTGTAGCGGGTCCGCATCTCCTGGACCAACTCGCGGGTGGTCTCCTTGGGCTCCAAGCCCAGAGCCACGGCCATGGTCTTGGGGTTGTTGAAGTTGTTGGTGACGACGCGATAGCCCTTGGGATAGCCGGGGATGTTGTCGAAGAGCAGCGCGGGTCCGAACTTGCCCGCGGTGATGTTGGCCAGGGCCCCAATCTCCGTGTCCCAGTGGGCGCCCTGGACAAGCTTCAACTGGCCGATGCGCTCCAACTCCGCGAGGTTCTCCCGCAGGTCCTTGTACATGGACCCTCCTCTCTTTCGCCCGGAGCACCATCTGCTGCAATCCGGCTAGTCAATTGAGGCGAAAGGAGCATACTCGCGGTCCTGATACCTGTCAACCGTCAACCTACGACGAATTCAGTACGAACTGAGCACGGTACGCCCGGCCAGGGCACCCTTCACCGTCATCCACGCGCACGGGCTGCCTCTCCAGCAGGCGCACCCATGGGGGCTCCGTCATGCCATCCTCTGGAGCGTTGCCGGTCGATGAGGCGAAAGCTGGGGGAGTTGCTGCGTTGTCCCCACGGACCCGGAGCTACTGGGGTTCAATCGAGATGGCCTGCGCGGCCAGTGCCAGGGCCACGGAGTGAACACGGTTGGGGGCGTCCAGTTTCCCCTTGATCTGGCTGAGGTACACCGCAATAG